>JAUXEH010000084.1 GCA_030620655.1 Candidatus Aminicenantota bacterium
CCCCTGGAAGGTCGAGGATGAGCTGGCCGCGGATTTTGGGATCCTTCCACCGGAGAACTTTCGGGCGGCAGGCCTTTGCCGCAGGGGCTTCCTGGAGGGGGTCACGGGAGAGAGCTTTCGATACATTGAACTACCCAAGAAAGCCTATAAGGTGCGGTGGCGATGCCCGAAAGACGACCTGGTTTGGGAGCTGGATGCCCGGGACGAACACCTCACCTGTTCCCTATGTGGGGGAGACCTCGAGCCCTTGAACGAATACGCACCCCTGGTGGCGAATTATATCGGCGGGCGCGAGATATACTTCTCCTATGCCGGGAGGATCAAGGTCAAAGGGGATGTGGACAAGGTCTTCACCAACCTGCTGGTGTATGGGACAGGACTGGGGCCGATCGGTATCACACGCGGCTGTCACCTCATCAACCGGTTGGGAGGGGCCGAGGTGCGGGTGGCCGACCATGCCCGGGCGGTCCGGTGCAACGGCTACATCTTCGAGACCGGGGAGCTGCTCGACAAGGCTCGCGCCCTGATCGAAGAGAGGATGCCGCAAATCAGGTACGAGATGGAAAGAAAGCTGTCGGAGTTTTCCGGCAGGATCAGCGCTGTGGACTACGAGCCGGTCAAACAGGAATCGGAACACATCCTCTTCATCGACTTTGTGGCGGAATTCGAGAACTTCAGGGGGCACGGGGACATAAGCCGGGCGGTGGGTTTTGCCAAACAGGAGATCGAGTCGCTTCTCCAGAATGAGGGTGTCGATTATGATCTCAGTGTGATCGCTCAGGGGCACGACGGAGACCTGAAGCCCAGCCCCAGGAACAAGCGAGGGCGTTTTGTTTCTGCGGAGATCAGGGTTCCAGCAGGAGAGTTCGAGAGCCTCCTCAAAGTAGATAAAGATAAGTTTCTGGCGTTTGTCTGGGTCGACTCCTTGGGAGCGGAGAAACTGGGCTGTCAATTCTATTCCGGGATGGGCGGCGAGATCATACCGGCGGTGTACAAGGCCACGCAGGTCAACCCGCAGAGCCCGTTGGTCTCTTCCTTCCAGAACATCTATGCTGAGGAAGACAAGGGGGATGTGGTCTACCGAGTGGAGCTGCCCAATGTCGAGGTGGGCATCGCCTCGACACGGGAGGGATTGATCTCGCCCGTGGGCCGGGAGGCCTTGAGGTTCATGGGCGTGCGGACTGCCAAGGAATTTGCCGCTTCTCTGGCGGCGCAGGTTTTGGCGGGTGAGTTCAACCTGGCGCTCGAGATAAGCCGGGAAAAGCTGTACCGCTCTTGATAGCCTGCGGGAGTGGCAGAGTTTGCTCTTTGGAGACAAAAAATTTCACCTCTAAAGGTGATTGAACTTCGCGGCGCCTTTGAACAAAATAGATACACGCGAAAGCAATGTTAATTTTATGAGGAGACTATAATGGCTCTCACCAAAGATCAAGAGGACCTTTACCGCAAGACCATGGAAGAGGCCAAGGCGCAGTTGGACACCATCGATGAAGAGATGGAAAAGGAGATCCAGAAAGCCCGGGAAAGGCTGGCCAAGCTCCAGGAGTCCAAACGCTCGTTCCGCCAGCTGTATGAAGGTGCCGCCCAGCTGCTGGGTATCAAGGTCGATCTGGACGCAGAAGGATCTGAGCTGAAGCAGGGACTCAACGGCCAGGCCGGCGATAAAGGCGACTCCAAGGGTCAAGGTGAAGCTGCTGCGCAGGGTTGATCCCCTTATCGCCCTGTAGCGCCGCTCCTCGGTCCTGCTTCCCCCACCTCTCTACTTGATTCACTCCTTTATCCTGATAGAATACCCCTATGCTTCCGGAGCAGACGGTATTCGCACATCAGGGAGAGCTGATGGCCCTGTCCGCCGGCCTGTTCTGGGCGGTGGCCGTCATCCTGTTCCGCATCACGGGCAGGGATATGCGGCCCCTGAGCCTGAATCTGTTTAAATGCACGTTCTGCATCGGGCTGTTTTTGATCACATCATTGGTGCTGCGCGAGCCCCTGTTTCCGGACCTGCCCCTCCACACCTACGGCATCATGCTCCTCAGCGGCCTGGTCGGTATCGGTGTCTCCGACACCCTCTTTTTCGCCAGCCTCAACCGGCTCGGGGCCGGGTTTTCCGCCATCGTCAACTGCAGCTACAGCCCCCTGGTCATCATCCTGGCTGCGCTTTTCCTGGGTGAGCGCATGCGACCCCTCCAGCTCGCGGGTGTGGGCATGATCATCGGCGCCGTATTGATCATCTCCAGGGACGAGAACGACCGGTCCCCTATCCGACGCAAGGACCTGCTGGCCGGCATCGCGTTGGGCCTGGCCGCCATGCTGTCCATGGCCGTGAGCATCGTCATCATGAAACCCTACCTGCCGCAGGTACCTCTCCTATGGGCCACACTCGTGCGGACGGTCGGGGGGCTGGCCCTGCTGGCCGTGGGGTTCTCCTTCAACCCCCGGCGCAGGGACTATGCGGCTGAGATGAGGAACCCGCGCCTGTGGCTGCCGCTGGCCGCGAGCTCCTTCTTCGGAGGGTATCTGGCTTTTACGGCCTGGATGGGGGGCATGAAATACACCCTGGCCTCCACGGCGGCCGCGCTCAATCAGATGAGCACTATCTTCATCTTCATCCTGGGTATTATCATCTTGAAGGAGAGCGTGACGCAGGGGAAGATCCTGGCCCTGGTCTTGGCCCTGGGCGGGGTGGTTCTGATAACGTTTACTGCTGGTTAGCGAGCAGGACGTCCACCCAGATATCGTACTTCTTGGGCATCTGTTTCCGCATCCTGGCGAGCCCGATGTTTGAGTCCAGCCTGGTACTTGCGCCGCCGCTTTCTGACGACAATCCTCCACGGGCTCTATTTGACGCTTGAGAGCCCTGGTCTCCCATGCGGGCCGTCATGGCTTCCTTCCACTCATCGGTGGCACCGCCCCAGTGGAATCCGACCTTGATCTGCTGTCCGGGGGCCGCGCCGATACCGGGCGCCATTTCCGCGGGCCTTGCCAGCGGGATAGCGAATTCCCAGATATAGATGCCGTCCTGGCCCGGGTTCGCCCGGAAGATGGCCGGGACCATCCCTTCGACTTTCTCGAGCGTCTGGGTTTTGGCCTTCTTGTTCGTCACCTGGATGTCGTGGTCGACGTAGAACTCATTGACCCTGATCTTGTCCTTGTCTTCCTGAGAGAGCGGGCCCTGGTCCGCCTCCATCTTGGCGATGAATTCCTCGGCTGTGATCTGTTTCTTCCGGAAGTTGATGAAGTAGTCTTTCTTCTTTTTTCCGTTGGGGTCGAGGTACACGGTCATCCCCGTCCAGGAGATAGAACTCATGAACTTCTTGGGATCTTTGAATTTGAACAGAACATAGAGAAAATTGGCATCGTTCTTGAACGCATAGTCCGCAGCGACCTTTTTCTCGAAGAACGGAGTCGCATCCTGCCAGTCGAATTCCGTCCCGTCCACCGACATCTGAGCCGCGTTCCATGTGGATTTGTATGCGTCCTTCGCCAAAAGCGTCGAAGGCAGCACCGCGACCAGCATGAAAGTGACCAGGATTCCGATAGAATTTTTCTTGGTCATTTTCACCTCCATATCCATGCAGGGTATTATTGTTTGTTGTTGGGACGCATTCATTATAGCAAATCTTCCCGACAATTTGAAACTAAAATTCCATTCCGAAAGCCGCTCAAGGCCTTGCATTGCCCGAGTTATTAAAGGATAATTGGCGAGTTATATTTCTGGAGAGAACAACATGAAAAAAGTGCTGCTTTGGATACTGGCTTTCCTGCTGACGGCTGTGGTGCTCGTGTACCAGCGTGTCACCGGGCCCACCTATGAGAAGCGGGTCAAGGTGGAGCTGGCCGGCGAGACCGTCTCGGCTGAGCTTCTCCGAACCCATGTGATCACCGCCGACTGCCCGGTCCGCATAACCGTGCCCGGGCAGGACTTCGAGGGCTATGTGGAATACAAACGCTTCCCCACCAACGATCCCTGGACCCGGCTGGACATGCAGCGGGAAGGGAGCGACCTCGTCGCCTTTCTCCCCAAACAGCCCATGGCCGGCAAGCTGGCCTACCAGGTGACCCTGTCTTCCCAGGGTCAGGAGGTCACCCTCCCCGGTGACGAGCCCGTGGTCATGCGCTACAAGGGAGAGGTGCCCGGCCTCGTCCTCATCCTGCACATCTTCGTCATTTTCGGGGCCCTGTTTTTCGCATTCCGGGCCGGGTTGGAAGCCCTTCGCAAGGACGGTAAGGTCCGCAAGCTGGCCATCATCACGGCCGTGTTCCTTTTTGTGGGCGGGATCATACTGGGGCCCATCATGCAGAAATATGCCTTCGACGCGTTCTGGACGGGGTTCCCGGTCGGGAAGGACCTGACCGACACCAAGACCTTGTTCGCGCTCCTGGCGTGGATCGTCGCCCTCATCGCCGGACGCGGGGGCAAACCCGCCCGGGGCTGGTATGTGGCGGCCTTCGTGCTGACCCTGTTCGTCTTCATCATCCCGCACAGCGTCCTGGGTTCGGAGCTGGATTATTCGGCGCTGGACCAGGCCGCCCAGGCTCTGCCTGAGGCCCTGCCGCGGATGTGATCGGGGCAGGCTGCTTTTTCACGTAGAAAGAAAAAAATGGGGACAGTCCCTTCTGGGGACAGTCCCCATTTTTTTTACTGGAGATGGAACCGCACCGTCACGCTGAAAGAGATCGGGGTCGGGACCCCTTTACTCATAAACGGCTCATATACCCACTGGCGCAGGGCCTCGATGGCGGCCTTATCCAGGGCCGGGATGGACTTCAGCACCTCGACATTATTCACCCGGCCCTCTTCATCCGTGGTCACATAGAGGATCACCGAGCCCTGGATCCCGGCCTGGCGGGCCGCCTCGGGATAGACCGGGTCGACACGCTTGATCACCCTGGGGGGTTCGATGTCTCCTCCCGCTTCGACAGCTTCCTGTGATTTATCCCTCAACTGGAAATTTACCGTCACGGAAAACACGACCGGTTGAGGTTCCCCGTATTGGAGGTAGGGCTTATACCGCCATTTCTTCACGGCGTCGATGGCAGCCTTATTGAGGTCGTCATATTTCCCCTTGAGCACCAGAACACGCTCCACCTCGCCTTGTGTATCTGTCCGCACATTCAGTATGACGGTATCCATCTTGCCGGCCCTGCGCGCCGTCTCCGGATAGACCGGATCCACTTTGTGGATCAGCTTGGGAGGATCGATGGCATCCGTGGCCTTGATCGCCCCTTTCTCGAACTCTTTGACCTTCTCGGGATCGACCGGGGGGGCAGGAGGAGCCGGGGCCAGTGGGGGTGGTGGCGGCGGCGGCAGAATCTTGTCGGCAGGACCGGTGATTAAGAAGGACACGAAGTAGGGCTTCCCCTTCCGGTCCTCGAAGCCGAACACCGCGCTGTGACCGCCGTGGAGCAGCATCTCGGTCGTCAGCACGTTCTTGAGCTTCTTTTTATCTTCATCCTGTACTTGTTCGTTCACCAGGACCAGGAACCGCCCGCCGGCTCGCCATTCCTTGAGCAGCACGCGCACTTCATAGGAGTGGCTGTTGAGCCGGAAGTGATGCCGCACCGAGTCGCCCTTCTCTGCGCCGAACCGCAGTTCGGTCTCGGTCAGGACCTTGACATCCGCCAGGTTGAAGACCTTCATGATCTGAGCCTTCTCTTTTTCCAGGTCCATCCCCAAACTCAGGTTGGCGGTGATGGTGGGCTGGATGTAGGACGAGGTGACGAACTCGGGGAAATCTACCTGCCCCTGCCGGGTGCCCTCGTACACCCGGAGCTTGATGTCCAGTCGGACGGCCGCGCCGAGCGTGGACAGGGCCGTGAGAAACATCAGGATAAATATCACCAGGATCACTTTTTTCATGCTCATTCTCCTTCGCTGTTCTTTTCGACCCACACGAGCGTCATGTTGACGTCCTGAGGTTGGAACACATAGGCACGCGCCGGCTCGTCTCCGATCCTTATGTAATCGATCTGGAGCTTCCGGCTCAGGTCCGCGGAACCGTTCCCGAGCGGACCCCTGTGCAGCCAGAGGCTGGCCACCACCGCGGCCAACAGGCCCGCGGCCACGGCCACCCACTGCCAAATCGGGCTGGGAGCTCGAGCTTTCTCCGCCTCCCCGGGGCGCAATCGGTGGCTGATAGCAGGCCAGAAATCCTTAACGGAAACCAGATCCCTCTCCTGCACCAGGACGGCGAGGGCCTCCTCCCTGGCGGCCAGCTTCCCCGTACAGGCCGCACATCCCATCACATGACGCCGGATGAGGAGGTCCTGCCAGGCTTTCACGGGCAGGACACGTATGAGCAGGTCAACCATTCTGCAGCGCCACATCTTCTCCCTCCAACATGGCCTTGAGCTTCTTCCGGGCCTTGTAAAGATTGACCCGGGCCGTGCTGGGCGAACACTTCAGCACGGACGCGATCTCTTGGCCGGTGTAGCCCTCGTTGGCCCAGAGGATAAGTGTTATCCGCTCCTTGGGGCTCAGGTCCTTGAGCATCCGGGGATCCAGCCCCAGTCTCCGGGCCGGATTAATCCCCTTCAGGGCGGCTTCCAGGTCGGGCTCGTTCCGAAACTTGACCATAAAACTTGTGAATCGTTTTCTTTTTCGCATTTGATCCAGGCAGCGGCGGTAGAGCACGGTGTAAAACCAGTTCTTGAAATCCTGTTGAGGATCGTATCTGTTCAGGTTGTGGAAGGCCTTCACAAAGGCCTCCTGACACACATCCTCGGCATCCTCACGGTGCCGCAGCATGTTCAGGGCCAGGGCCATGGCTTTTCCGCTGTATCGTTCCATGATCTCTCGGTAGGCTCCCACGTTCCCGGACAGGCAGGCTTTAACCAGCTCTTGATCGCTCATGTGTTCGTTATTCATGCCGTATTACGCCCTACCCGGGCCGGATGTTTATCCAGCCCACGATATCACTATTAAAGTCATACATCGGCCCGAGAAAGTCAATGAAACACATCTCTATCTTCCCACCGGTGCATATGCTATATTAACCACCTTACAAAAATTTGATATTTTCAGCCCCGAAGGAGGCCTTGTCATGAAAAAGATCCTGTCTTACTCACTGTTCCTGGTGTGCCTGCTGTGGACGCTGTCCCTGTCGTCCACCCTGGCGGCCTACGAGGAGGAGAAGGCCCCCACACCGCGGCCGATCGAGGAGATCGCCGATATCCTGGCGTGGAAGAGCATCCGCGCCTCCGTCATCTCCAACGACGGAGCCTGGTTCGCCTACATGCTCGCACCCCAGGAGGGAGACGGCGAGGTGGTGATCAGGCAGACGGAGGGCAAAAAAGAGCTTCGCTTCCCCATCGGAGAAGCGCCCCGCATGAGTGGTAGGGCAGTGGCTTTCTCCGAAGACGGCCAATGGCTGGCCTACACCGTGTTCCCCAAACGCCAGGAGGCGCGGAAAGCCGCGAAGACCAAGAAGCGCCTCTATAACAAGGCCGTGCTCCTCAACCTTAAGACAGAAAAGGAGCATGCGTTCGAAAAGGTGAAAAGCTTCCGTTTTTCCGGCGAGAACCCCGCCTGGATCGCCCTGCACCGCAATCCGCCCGAGGGACAGGCCAAGGAAAAAGACAAATGGAGCGGCTCCGATCTGCTCCTGTTCGAGCTGGCCTCCGGCAAGACCCTGAACTTCGGCAACGTGTCCGAGTTCGCGTTCGACAAACACGGAAAATGGCTCGCCTGGCTGGTGGATGCCCAGGGCTGCAGCGGAAACGGCGTCCTGGTCCGAGACATGGGGACCGGTGTCATCACGCCCCTGGACAATGCCGAAGCCGAGTACAAGCGCCTGACCTGGACGGAGAAGGGAGAAGGCTTTGCCGTGCTCAAGGGCGTCGAACACGACGATTACGAGGACAAGCTCTTCAGCGTCCTGGGATTTTCCGGATTCGGCCCCCAGGGACCGCAGAAAGCGGCCTATGACCCTCAGGAGGACGAGAGCTTTCCCGAGAAGATGACCATAAGCCCCAACCGCAGCCCCCAGTGGACGGAAGACCTTTCGGGCATCCTGTTCGGCATACACGAAGCCAAGGAGAAAAAAGACAAGAAGCCGGAAAAAGAGGATGAGCCCGCCGAAAAAGGGAAGCCGGCGGAGGTCGAGAAACCGGAGGACAGTCCGGAAGACGAGCCCAAGGACAAAGCGGATCCCGAGATCGACAAGGAAGACCTGCCCGACCTCGTTATCTGGCACTACCGGGACAAGCGCATGCAGTCCCAGCAGCAGGTCCAGTCAAGCCGGGACAAGAACTTCAGCTACCTGGCGATCTACCGTGCGGACAAAAAGGTGTTCATCCGGCTGGCGGACGACGAGGTCCGGGATGTGACACCGGCGCCCAAACACCGCTGGGCCGTCGGCTTCGATACCCGTGAGTACGAGCTTTCCTCCAACCTGGAAGGCCGGCGCCATCAGGATATCTATGTCATCGACCTCCGCACCGGGGAGCGCCGCCTGGCCCTTCAGAAATGCCGCTGGTACATGAGACCGGCCTGGGACGGTGAAAAGTTCCTCTTTTACCAGGACGGACACTACCACGTCTACGAGATGGCCGCGGGACGGACAACCAACATCACGAAAAATGTACCCACGTCTTTTATCAACACGGAAGACGACCACAACGTCAAGGACCCTCCCATCTATTCCTTTGCCTGGGGATGGGCAAAAGACAGCGGCAGCGTGCTGCTCTATGACAACTGGGACGTGTGGAAGGTCCCGGCCGTTAAAGGCGGCCAGGCGGTCAACCTCACGAAAAACGGCAAAACAGACGGCATCCGCTACCGCTCGCGCTTCCGTCTCGACCCGGAAGAGAAAGGCCTCGACCTGGAGAAACCAGTCTATGTCTCCGTTTACGGGGAGTGGACCAAAAAGGGCGGCATCGGGCGCATCGACAAAGGCGGGCCCGGGGTCAAGATGCTCTTCTGGGACGACGCCCTCTATTCGCTGCGCAAGGCCAAAAAAGCCGACGTGTACCTCTACACCCGACAGACCCCCAAGGACTATCCGGATTTCTATGCGACCGATGCCTCGCTCAAGCCCGGGACCCGGATCACGGAAGCCAATCCCCAGCAGAAGGACTTTCTGTGGTCGGACGGCGCCCGTCTGGTCGACTACGAAAGCGCCAAGGGTGACAGGCTGCAGGCCGCGCTCTTCCTACCCGCCAACTACGAAAAGGGCAAGAGCTACCCCACGGTGGTCTATATCTACGAAAAAATGTCCAGCCGGCTCAACTCCTACATGGCGCCCGCGGCCCGCGGATTCAACAAGACCGTGTACACCAGCCGGGGTTATGCCGTGCTCATGCCCGACATCGTGTACACCATCAACGATCCCGGGATGTCCTCTGTCTGGTGCGTGCTGCCCGCCATCGAGGCGGCCGTGGCCACTGGCGTCGTGGACAAGGACCGCGTCGGCATCCACGGCCACTCCTGGGGCGGCTACCAGACCGCCTTCCTGGTCACCCAGACCGGCCTGTTCAAGGCCGCCGTGGCCGGAGCGCCCCTGACCAACATGATCAGCATGTACAGCTCCATCTACTGGAACTCGGGGTCCGCCAACCAGCCCATCTTCGAATCCAGCCAGGGCCGCTTCAAGGGCAACTACCTGGACAACCTGGAGGCCTACGAGAGAAACTCGCCGGTCTACTACGCCCACAATGTCCGGACGCCGCTCATCATCCTGCACAACGACAAGGACGGGGCCGTGGACTGGAACCAGGGCATCGAGTATTTCAACACGCTGCGGCAGCTCCGCAAACCCGTGCTCATGCTCCAGTACAAGGGTGAGAACCACGGGCTGCGCAAACCCGCCAACCTGAAGGACTACTACGTGCGCATGCAGGAATTCTTCGACCACTACCTTAGGAGCATGCCCGCACCCGGGTGGCTGACCGACGGCATCTCCCACCTCGACCACGAGCAGCACATCAAGGACCGCACCAAAAAGATCATCGGGGAGAAGAAAGAGGCGAAAAAACCTGAGGCCAAGAAGAAGTAGGCAGCGGATTTATGCCCTTTCGGATAGGAGAGGGGGGGTGCTGGCTGTCGAGGCGCCAAGGTTTGGAAAAGGAAGCGGGGCTAAGGAGGATTCCTCTCCAGCCAGCATAGCTTAATCCCATTATAGGTATACGTGACAAAAAATGTCAAATTATTTATCCTGAATAATTCAATAAAATATCAATTATGAATAGAAAGCACATTGAAAACGGAAATTTCAGGGTGATTTACTGGAAGAATAATGTAACCTGGATAATTCACGAAGGGAAAAATGTCGATCCTATTTGTGTGCTCACCGAAAAATCTCATGTAAACCATTGATATTACATGCATTACGTGAAATATCAACATTTTTTATGAATTATTCAGGTTAGATCAGTCGGGTAGGCTGAAGAGGAAGCCATCCGGAGGCGAGTGGGCATGGTTCCTCGAAGAGGATAGCGAGCCGAGGAATAAGG
>JAUXEH010000024.1 GCA_030620655.1 Candidatus Aminicenantota bacterium
CCTACCATCTACGGCAAACTCGACTCGTGAATTATCCAGGCTAAATTATTCAGAAGAATTGTTGCAACCTCAACCCGTGAATAACTCAGGCTTCTGAATTATTCACAAAGAATGCCGATATTTCCTTCATAAAACTCATACTAATCATCGGCATTCTTTACCCTCCGGGCGGGCTGATCTCACGGCATCTACGTCGTTGCTGAAGGTCGATGAGCCGCTACATCACTTGGTGGCCCAGTCCACCAGTTCTTCATACTCCACCTCGCCGCAGAAGACGTCTTTCGCCTCGGTGTTGAGGAAGGTGGGCACCCGGAGCTGTCCGCCGCACTTGGGTGTAATGATATCCCGGTAGGACCGCATGGCATCAGCGTTTTTCTCGTTGTGCCACACCTCCAGCTTTTCGATCTCCACACCTTTTTCCTCTATCATCTTGTCGACCAGGGGCATCATCTTCCGGCAGTGGGGGCACTCCCGGCCATGAAACATCACAAGTTTACTCAAGGCTGCTCCTTTTTATGAATAAGCCACACCAGCACTCTCCATCCTCTTTGTCTTTGTACGTGTCATGTATCAGAAAATTGCAGGGGCAGACCAAAGTCAGGTCTTTTTCGAAATCTTTTTCGATCATTCGGCAGGGACAGTATTTGAGGCCGTGATTGCTCTCGTTGTTGAACATGCCCTCGAGAAGCAGGTCGATCCGTTCCCTGTCCGGGTTGACCCGGAATTCCCTTTCCGCGGCAAAAACCTGGATGGCTTCGGCAAAGGCGGCTTTGTCCACCGAGGTCTCGGCCACGCTCATGACGCCCCGGGCCTCATGGGCAGAGACCTCTACATAGGCGTTTTTCTGAAGGCAGGTGGGGCAGATCTCGGGCGGCTTCACGCCCAAATGAATGTCGTTACACACATGGCATCGCCAATACTTTTTCATTTCTCCCTCCTACCTTGGAGCGTTGGCTCCAACACCATTAGAGCGTCTTCAAATAGGCAAGCAGGTCAGCCATCTCCTCTTCCGAAAAATCGGTGAAGGCCGGCATGGACTGATAGGGTTTGAGTATCTGGCTCTTCACATTTTCCAGCGTGGCCGGGCGTCCGCTGGCGGGAAGGGTCTGTTTCTTCAGCAGGCTTGCCAGGCCGGGACCGAATTTGGCATCCTCCTGGTCCGCGAAGTGGCAGGCGGAGCATTTGGCGGCGAAAAGGGCGGATCCGTTTGGGGCATCCCCCAGGGCCGGGACGGGGGCCGGCTCTACGGCGGCCGGCTCCCCCGCAAGGGAGCGCGCCGTAAAATACCCGCCCGAGATCAAAAACACGACAAAACCCAGGCTGAAGACGAGCATGCCCATGGTGGGAGCGTATCTGAGCAGGTTCTTGTAGGCCCTGATGATCGCGACCTTGAGAAACAGAATGATGACCAGCCCCAGAGCCAGCACGGCATGCAGGACGGCGCGCAGGGAGAGGGTGTCGCCGCTGATGGCCCAGAATCGGAATCCCATCACGGCGTTTATCAGCATCAGCAGGAAGAACACACGCCCGGCGCTCTTGTGTATCTTCCGCAGTGTGGGGCCCGGTATCTTTTTATCCTGTTTCCCCATGACTGTCAGCATACTGGCTGCGGCTGTGAGGCCCATCAGCAAAAGCAACCAACCCAGAACCGTCTTGATTAGGAAAAATGACATGGATCCTCCCTCCTACGTCTCTGCGCCGAGCGCACAGTAAAAGAGCTTGTCGAGCGCATACTCGGAAGCCAGCGGGCAGGCGCCGCAGATGCATCCGTTCCGGTCGAACTCACAGGCACTCTTCTCCCGCGCGCAGTAGAGACCCTCCTGGTTATCCTGCATGCATTGATTGTAAGAGGGACAGCCGCCGCAGATGCACTGCTGCAGGCTCTCTGGTGTGTCCGGCACTTTTGCCATGGTGATCTCCTTCATTCTCCCAAGATAAAATCTTTCTCTTCTCCCGCTATTCTAGCATTTCCGACTATAGTAGTAAACATTTTATAAGCGGTGGATGGCCTCGATGTGTTTTTGAGGATCGACCATCACATCGATGAGGCTGGGCAGAGGGGAAGCCAGAGCCTTTCGGAATGCTTCGCCCAGGTCTTCCGCTTCTTCCACGCGGAAACCGGAGCCGCCGGCCGTGGCGGCTAGTTGGGCGAAGTCCGGGTTAGGGAAATCCACGCGGTACTCGGGATATCCGTATTCCTCCATCTCTTTTTTGATGTTTTTCAGCTTCCCGTCGTTGAAGACCACGACCGTGATGGGGAGGCGGTTGTGTACGGCCGTGGTGAACTCCATCCCGGCCATCCCGAATCCGCCGTCACCGGTAAGGGCAATCACGCGCCGCTCAGGCTCGGCGAAGCTGCAGGCGATGGCGGCCGGGACGCCGAAGCCCATCCCAGCCATGTTCGCGCACAACAGGGTGGTCTGGCCTTCGCAAACGAACCGTTTGTAGAACCAGTAGGTGTGGTCACCCACGTCCGAACAGATGATGGCGTTCTCGGGAACGTGCTTTTTCAGAGCCTGGATCACGGCGCCCGGGTGGATGGGCTTGTGCAGGTTCTGCCGGTCGGCTTCCAGCAGGCTCTGATACTGAGTGTGTGCCTCCTGAATCCGGGACCGAAACTCGGGATCCATATCTCGTTTGGGCAGCTCCTCGCGCAGCATCCGGATCACCTGTCGCGCATCCCCCACGATGCCGGCTTGGACCGGGAAGGTCTTACCCACCCGCATGGCGTCGATGTCGACCTGAACCACGTCGATGTCCGGGACCAGGTTGCGCTGCCGGAAGCCGCTTCCCAGGATCACTATGAGGTCGGCCTGCTGGACGATGCGCGGGGCGAAGCGGTTGCCGATGGATCCCAGCACCCCCAGCACCATCCCGTCCGACTCCGGGACCGTGCCTTTGGCCCGGGAGGTGGTGGCGATGGGCGCGCCGATGTGGTAGGCCAGCTCCAACAAGTCGGCTCCGCAGTGCCGGGCGCCCCAGCCCGCGAACAGGACGGGCCGCCGGCTCTTTTTAATGATCGCGACGGCTTTGTCGAGGGAATCTCCGGGGAGGAGATCGGGAGCAAAGAGGTGATCCGCAGGAGACCAGATGGGCTCATCGAGGGGTTCCGCCAGGACATCGGTGGGCAGGCTGAGCGCGGCCGGCCCGGGAGCGGCGTAAGCCTTCTTGACGGCCAGGTTCAGAACTTTGAGGGCCTGACCGGGATGGGAGATCATCTCCGCGTAGACACAGAAGGTCTTGAAAATGTTTACTTCGGCGATCTCCTGTAAAGATTCGCTTCCCAGGAAGATTTCCGGAACCTGGCCCAGCAGAGCTAGGACTGGAGCGCGGTCGGTGGCCGCGTCCACGACACCGGTGATGAGATTGGTGGCGCCCGGGCCTGCGATGGACATGCAGACGCCGATCTGGCCAGTCAGCTTGGCGTGGGCGGAGGCCATGAAGGAGGCTGCCTGTTCGTGCCGCGTGAGGATTAGTTCGATGCCCGGGTGCCGCCTGAGCGCGTCCGTCAGGGGCAGGTTGGAGTGGCCGGGTATGCCGAAGACCCTTTGGACGCCGTAGGCTGCCAGCTGTTCCACGAGCTTGTCCGCCACGGTGGTCTTGGCCCGCGAAACCGCGGCTTCCCCCTCGATGACCCGGAAGGCCGCTTTCGGGGCACCGCAGCGCGGGCAGGTCCAGCCCTCCGAGAGTTCTTCAAAGGGCTTGCCCTCCCTGGATTCATCGTAGATGTATCCGCAGACCGAACATTTCCATTTACGCATTTACCCTCCTTCAGGAAAACAGATGTATTCTTCGTGTAATGCTTGCCCTGTCTGGATTACTGGAATACACATTGGGCCAACTGCATCAGGGCATAAAATACGACCAGCCCGAGGATGAGGAAAAGGGGTTGTCCGTCTTCCCTTTCAGGCAGGAACTCCCTCACGAAAACATAAAGCATGACCCCGGCAATGCCGCTGATCATCACGTTATGCGCGATGGGCGTGAAGGGGATCACCGTTGCAAACAGTACCCCGAAAGGGGTGGCCAGGGAGATCGAGATTTTCTCGAACAGTTTGGGAGGAAACCGGCCGTGCACCCCCGCGAGGGAGGCTCCGATCAATCCGGCATGCAGGGCGACCGGGAGGATGAACAGGATCCCCTGGTAGGTCTCTCCCTGCACCAGGTCCAGAAGTACGCAGCCAATCAGAAAGTAGTACAAGAAAAAAGTAATGGCATGGACGGATTTGAGTTTTCGCTGTAGTGCCTCGTTTTGAGCATGCTGGTAAAAATATTTTTCCACGACATGAACGATGGAAAATCCCAGGAGGAGGAAGAGAAACACGGATTCCTGAAGGCGTTCCGCTGCGTTATAAGTCTGGGGGAATAGATCGAGAAACAGGTAACCGAGGGAGATGCCGGCTGCGAACGAGATGATGCGAAAGTGCCGGGATCCTGTAGGGATATTGATGTTTTCCCCCAGGAAGTGGATGACGGCCACAACCAGTCCCAATCCCAGCGCGATCAGATTCGATTGATCCATACCGGATTATTCCAATCGATAGTTGGGCGCCTCTTTTGTGATATGCACGTCGTGGACGTGGCTTTCATGCCACCCCGAAGCCGTCACCTTGATGAAGCGCGATTTTTCCCGCAGCTCATCGATGGTGGCGCATCCGGCATAACCCATTCCGGCTTTCAGCCCGCCCACCATCATCTGGATGATGCGGCTCACCGGTCCTTTTTGTGGCACCCGGCTTTCGATTCCCTCGGGCACAAGCTTGCCTTCCGCGGCCGTTGCCTCCTGGAAATAGCGGTCCCGGCTGCGGCCTTCGCGCATGGCCTCCAATGAACCCATGCCCCGGTAGGTCTTGTAGGAACGGCCCTGATAGATCACCACTTCTCCCGGGGATTCATCCGTACCGGCCAGCTGGTTGCCGAGCATGACCGTGCTGGCGCCCGCGGCTAGGGCCTTTGTGATGTCCCCCGAAAATTTGATTCCGCCGTCCGCGATGAGGGGCACGCCCTTCTCGACGGTCACCCTGGCCACGTCCGCGATGGCGGTGATCTGCGGGATGCCGGCTCCCGTCACGACCCGGGTGGTACAGATGGAGCCGGGTCCCACACCCACTTTGACTGCATCCGCGCCGCGGTCGATCAGGTCCTTAGCGGCCTCGGCCGTGCCGATATTCCCGGCCACCAGCTCCTGGTCGGGGAATTCCTTCTTGAGCATTTCCACCGTGTCCAAGACCTTCTGTGAATGACCGTGGGCGTTGTCTAAAACCAGGATGTCCACCTTGGAGGCGAGCAGGGCCTTGGCCCGTTCCAGGGTTTCGTCGCCTACTCCCACCGCGGCTCCCACCCGGAGGCGCCCGAACTCATCCTTGGCGGCCAGGGGGTAGCGTATTCGCTTGAGGATGTCCTTGTAAGTGATCAGGCCCTTGAGGTGGAACTCCTCATCCACCATCAAAAGCTTCTCGATCTTGTGTTTGTGAAACAGTTTTTCGGCTTCCTCCAGGGATGTGCCCAGGGGCACGGTCACCAGGTCCTTGGTCATGGCCTCGCCGATGCTCAGGTTCAGGCGGGTCTCGAAGCGGATGTCCCGGTTGGTGAGGATCCCTTTAAGCCTGTTGTCCTCATCGGTGATGGGCAGGCCCGAGATGCCGTATTTTTTCATGGCGTCCTTGGCCTCGAAGATCTTGTTGTGGGGCCTCATGGTGATGGGGTCCACGATCATGCCGCTCTCGTGGCGCTTGACCTTGTCCACCTCGTCGGCCTGGCGGGCGATGCTCATGTTGCGGTGGACGATCCCGATGCCGCCCTGCTGGGCCAGGGCGATGGCCATGGGGGATTCCGTGACCGTATCCATGGCCGAGGAGAGGATCGGGATGCTGAGAGAGATGCTGCGGCTCAGGCGGGCGGACACGTCAGCGTCGGAGGGTACGACACCGGAGTAGGCCGGCAGGATGAGTACGTCATCGAATGTGAGCCCTTCTTTGATCTTGTATTCCCGCATCTTAGTCTCTCCTTATCGCTTCTTTTTCTTTTTCTTTCGCTTCTTCGGGATTACCGACCGGGCCTGTTTGGCGCGGGGGGCCGGCGCCTGCTGCGGCCTCTCACCATAGGTGACCTGGCGTTCGCGCCGCACGGGCATGCTTTCTTCCACGGCCGGCTGCAGGAAGTACAGGTAGCGTATGGTTTCTTCCTCGATCCGGTCCATCATGGCCTGGTACATCTCGAAGCTTTCCTTTTTGTACTCGACCAGTGGATCCCGCTGCCCGTATCCCCTCAGGCCGATACCATCTTTGAGGTAATCCATGCCCAGCAGGTGGTCTTTCCACTGCGTGTCGATGACCTGGAGCATGATCATCCGTTCGAATTCCCTCATGGTGGACGGACCCAGGAGTTTCTCTTTCTCCTCGTAATGCTGGGTGAGACGGGTGAGCGCCCTTTCCTTGAGATCTTCGAAGTTGACCGTGCCCCAATCGACACCCAGTTCCTCGGGATCCTGGCCGAACTGGGTGCTGTATGTCTTTTTGAAGCCCTTCACATCCCATTCATCGGGAGAAGTTTCCTGGTTGGTGTAGTTCTCCATGATCCACTCCACCAGGGTTGTCATCAGCTCCAGGATGTGGTCGCGCATGTCCTTGCCTGCCAGGATGTCGCGGCGCTGGGAGTATATGGACGTGCGCTGTTTGTTCATCACGTCATCGTATTCCAGGAGGTGTTTCCGGATGGAGAAATTCTGGCCCTCCACCTGTTTCTGGGCCCGCTCGATGGCCCGGCTCACCATCGAGTGTTCGATAGGAACGCCCTCTTCCATGCCTATGCGGGACATCAGTCCGGAGATGCGCTCACTGCCGAAGATGCGCATCAGGTCGTCTTCCAGTCCGAGATAAAAGCGGGAAGACCCGGGATCTCCCTGACGGCCAGCCCGGCCCCGCAGCTGGTTGTCGATGCGGCGGGCCTCGTGACGCTCCGTGCCGATGATGTGCAGCCCTCCCATTTCGATGACCCTGGTGTGCGCCGCTTCGGTTATCTCTTTGGCCTTGGCCAGTTCTTTTTCCCACTCTTCAGACGGAGGGTCCAGGGGATCGATGTTCCGCCTGCTCAGGGCTTCTTGGGCCAGGGCCTCCGGATTCCCCCCCAGCAGGATGTCCACACCCCGGCCGGCCATGTTGGTGGCGATGGTCAAGGCTCCGATACGGCCTGCCTGGGAGATGATCTTCGCTTCCTGCTCGTGATACTTGGCGTTGAGCACGTTGTGCTTGACTCCGGCCTTGCGCAGGAGGCGGCTGAGGTGCTCGGAGTTCTCGATGGATATGGTCCCCACCAGGACGGGGCGCCCGCTCTCCTGGCATCCCTTGAGCTCTTCCACGACGGCATTCCATTTTTCCTCTGCCGTCCGGTAGATCTGGTCGTCGTGCTCGGTCCGGATGAGCGGCCGGTTGGTCGGGATCTCCACGACATCAAGCTTGTAGATGGAGTGGAACTCAGCGGCCTCGGTGATCGCGGTACCTGTCATGCCCGCCAGCTTGTCGTACATGCGGAAGAAATTCTGGAAGGTGATGGACGCCAAGGTCTGATACTCGGCCTCGATCCGCACTTTTTCCTTAGCTTCCAGAGCCTGATGCAGGCCGTCGCTGTACCGGCGGCCGGGCATCAAGCGGCCCGTGAACTCGTCGACGATGAGGACCTGGCCTTCCTTCACCATGTAGTCCACGTCCCGCTTGAAAAGATGATGGGCCTTGAGCGCCTGGTTGACGGCGTGGATCAGGTCCATGTTCTTGAGGTCGTAAAGGTTGGAGATCTGCAGGATCTTCTCCGATTCCGTCACTCCGTCTTCGTTCAGAGCCACGGTGCGGCTCTTTTCGTCGACGATGAAGTGCGTATCTTTCCCGAGTTTGCGGACCAGGCTGTCCACCTTGTAGTAGATGGCCGTGGATTCCTCGGTCGGGCCGGAGATGATGAGGGGGGTCCGGGCCTCGTCGACCAGGATGCTGTCCACCTCGTCCACGATGGCGTAGCTGTGTTTGGGCTGGACCAGGTCGGCCAACCTGAACTTCATGTTGTCGCGCAGATAATCGAATCCGAACTCGTTGTTGGTGCCGTAGGTGATGCCGGCCCCGTAAGCCCTCTGCCGTTCCTGGTCGTTCATGTCGTGCTGGATGGTGCCCACCTCCAATCCCAGGCTCCTGAAGACGGGGCCCATCCATTCGGTGTCACGCTTGGCCAGGTAGTCGTTGACCGTGACGATGTGCACCCCGTCGCCTTGGAGGGCGTTCAGGTAGGCGGGGAGCGTGGCCACCAAGGTCTTCCCCTCACCGGTCTTCATCTCCGCAATCTTGCCTTGATGCAGGACGATCCCTCCGATGAGCTGCACGTCAAAGTGGCGCATGTTCACCCGGCGCCGTGCTACCTCCCGGACCACGGCGAACGTCTCTATGAGGATGTCGTCAAGGGTGGCACCCTGAGACAGCTTCTGTTTGAACTCATCGGTCCTGGAACGCAGCTGTTCGTCGCTCAGCTTCTTGACGTTGGGCTCGAGGTCGTTTATGGCGGTCACCTGGGGCTGGAGCCGCTTCATGTCGCGCTCGGTCTGAGTGCCGAAAATCTTGCTGGCGAGTTTGTTGATCATTTGCCTCATTTTTACAGAACTGGTACCTGTTGTCAACGCAGGGTGGGTTGGGTGAGGGAGGTCGGACGGCTTGCTTTTTTTGGGGGTTTTCTTTATCATCGGTGGTTGATTTTAAGATTATAAGGAACTTTTATATAATGATTGACCTGTTTAGCGCTCCCCAGGCTGCCCGCCTTCGAATCATAGCGATCGAGGGAGGGCATGGTATACGCCGACGCCTCATGTCGATGGGTCTGCATAAAAACGATCTGGTCGAGATAGATTCCCGGAGCATTCTGGGAGGTCCCGTCCTGATCCGCAACCTGAGCTCAGACACCTCCGTGGCTGTCGGTCGCGGGATCGCCCACAACATCATGGTTGAGGTCGTTGAACGAAAATAACGAACACCCGGATGTCATATTCATCGGGCAGCCCAACTGCGGAAAAAGCACCCTCTTCAACTGCATAGCCGGCTTCAAGGCCGAGACTTCGGATTTTCCGGGAACGACCGTCAAACACACCCACAGCAGGGTCAATGTGTTGGGCCGTGTCCTAAACATTATCGACCTGCCCGGCACCTATTCCCTGAATCCGTCCGACGAAGCCGAGAAAGTCGCCCTCAGGCATCTTTTTCAGGAAAAACCGGATCTAATCATCAATGTGGTGGACGCGTCCATCCTGGGGCGCAGCCTGGAGATGACCCTGGAGCTGCTCGAGTTAGAATTTCCCATGATAATCGCCCTGAACATGATGGATCTGGCGGAAAAGAAGGGTATGACCATCGATCCGGACCGGCTTTCCAAGCAGCTGGGGGTGCCGGTCATTCCGACCGTCGCCATTCACGGCAAGGAGATCAAGGAGCTCCTGGATGCCGCGTTGAAGACCCTGGATTCCGGAGCCACATCCAAGGGATTGACCTGGTCGCGGGATGTGGAGCAACAGATTGCAGAGGTGGAAAAGGCTATCCCCGAAGATTTTGAAATCGTGGCCAACCCTCGCTTTACGGCCGTCAAGGTGGTCGAGATTGAAAAAGCCTATTTCCTCCGTATGCTGGAGGAGATCAACCCCCGTTTCAGCCAAATCGTAGACCGGGCAAGGGGAGAGCTGGAGAGCCGTCACGGCGTGCCGGCTTATGAGGTCATCGCCGCCGAAAGACACCACTTGGCTCTGAAACTGTTCGAGGACTGCTGCACCGTCACCCGGGGCTCTCATTTCAACTTAAGAGGGCGGCTGGATGCCGTGCTCATGCATCCTTTCCTGGGATATGTGATCATGCTTTTGGTGTTCTTCAGTTTTTTCTTCATCATTTTTGTGGTGGCCAGCCCCATCGAGGAACTGCTGCTCGACCCGCTTAACAACCTACGGGGATCGCTGTCTAGTTGGCTGGGAAAAGGACTGCTGTTTTATCTGATCGACGGTCTGCTGCAGGGCGTCGGGGGAGGGATCGCCATTGTCCTTCCGTATTTTTTGCCGCTGCTGTTCCTGATGGGCCTGCTGGAGGACATCAGCTACTTGGCCAGAGCCGCATTTTTAATGGACACCTTCATGCACAAGATCGGCCTGCACGGCAAGTCTGTCTCCTCCTTCATCCTCGGGTTCGGATGCAACGTTCCGGCCATCGTGTCGACCCGCATCCTGGAGTCCCGCCGAGACCGGGTGATCACGTCTCTACTTATTCCCTTTATCCCGTGCTCGGCCCGTACCATGATCATCCTGGCCCTGGTAGCGTTCTATCTGGGCCCGGTCTGGGCACTGGGATTCTATGTGTTCAACATGTTCGTGGTGGCTGTCCTGGGGCGGATCATGTCCTGGATCTATAAGTATCCATCTCCCGGACTGATCCTGGAGATTCCGGCGTTGAAGGTTCCTTCGCTCCCCAACATCCTACGGCGCACTTTCTTTCAATTCTGGTACTTTGTAAAATTTGCCTGGCCGATATTGATTATCGGCAGCATGGTGCTGGCGGTGCTCCAGTTCCTCAGGTTCGACCATGTCGTCAACCTGGTGCTTTCTCCCATCGTACAGGGCGTCCTGGGACTGCCGAGGGAACTGGGCGTCACCCTGGTATTCGGTTTTCTCCGCAAGGAGCTATCTCTGATCATGATGCTCCAGGCCCTGGGGGTTCCCTACCATGACTTGATGACCGTCATCACCCGCGAACAGCTGATGGTGTTCGTGGTTTTTATGAATTTCTTCGTCCCCTGCCTTTCGACCGTTGCCATCCTCTGGAAGGAGATCGGGCGGAAGGAGGCCCTGATCTCGGTGGCCCTCAACACCTCTGTGTCCCTTGTGCTCGCGTTTCTCGTCCGCCTTTTCCTCAGATTCTGATATACTGAGAGCTGTCCTGTTCGACCTTGATGACACCCTTTTTTTCAGTCTTCCAACGCCTCCCTTAGCGCAGCGGCGGCACGCTCGCCCACGAGCGAGGCGAGCTCATCCTGCGGCGCGGAGCGGATGGCATTCACGCTTCTATAACGGGTCAGGAGACGTTGTTTCCGTTTAGGGCCGATACCCGGGATCCCGTCCAGGAGTGAGGCGAAGCTCTTTTTGGCTCGCCGGCGGCGGTGAAAAGCGATGGCGAATCGGTGGGCCTCGTCCCTGATGTTCTGCAGGAGGAGCAGGGCCGGGGAGGTGCGGTCCAAGCGCAGGCCGTCAGGGAAGCGGTCACTGAACACGATTTCTTCACGCTTGGCGAGCGAAACCAGGGGAGTGTCGCCCAATCCCAGCGATTCCAGCACGGTTCGGGCCGCATTGAGCTGGCCCTTGCCTCCGTCCACCAGCACCAGGTCCGGGAAATCCTCGCTGTTACTGGAGATCCGTGAAAAGCGGCGGTGCAGGACCTCCTGCAGGCTGGCGACATCGTTCGGGCCTTGTATGCTCCGGATCCTGTATTTGCGGTAGGACTGCTTATCGGGGACCCCGTGCCGGAAGACCACGCGTGATCCCACGGACTCGTCGCCTCCGGTGTTCGAGATGTCGTAACCCTCTATCACTTGAGGACCGGCTTTGAGGCCCAGGACCGACCGGATCTCCAGGAGCGGGGACTCCGAAGCCGGGCGCTTCTCCAGCAGGAGCGCGGCGTTGCGATCCGCCAGTTCCACCAGCTTGCGGTTTTTCCCCCGAAGGGGGGCCTTGATCTTCACGCGCCGGTGGGCGAGTTTCTTGAGGGATTCTTCCAGTATGCCCGGATCCTCGAGTGCGAGCGGCAGCAGGAGTGTCCCCGGCAGGTCCTCCCGACAGCTGTAAAAGGCCTCGATCTGTCTCTCCAGGAAGGACTCATCCGGAAGGCCTTCGGGAACGGGGGCGATCAGGCCTTCCGACCGCACGACCTTCCCCCGCCGCATGATGAAGACATAGACGGCTGCCCGGTCCCCCTTCCTGGCGAACCCGATGATGTCTGTGTCCTCGGTCCGGGTCGAGATGAAGCGGGGTTTTTCCTTGATCTGCTCTAGGGTGAAGATCAGGTCGCGCCAGTGCCCGGCCTGCTCGAACTCGAGGCGCTCCGAAGCCTCTTTCATGCGGCGCCGCAGGATCCCGAGCAGGTCATCGACCTTGCCCTCCAGGAACAGCAGGGCGTTATCCGCCCGCTCAGCATACTCGTCCTGGGAGATGAAGCCCGTGCAGGGCGCCGTGCAGAGCCCCAGGTCGTACTGCAGGCAGGGCCGCGCCCGTTTGCTGGGGATGGCCTCCCGGCAGTCGCGGATGCCGAAGTAGCGGTTGATGAGGTTGATGGTCTTGCGGGCCTGGTGGGCCGGATTGAAAGGGCCGAAGTAACGGGCCCCGTCCGGTTCCACCCGGCGCGTCAGATAGATCCCCGGAAAGGGCTCCTGGACCGTCAGTTTCAGGTACGGGAAGCTCTTGTCGTCCTTGAGCCGTTCGTTGAACTTGGGCTGATACTGCTGGATGAAGTTGTTTTCCAGGAAAGCGGCCTCGCGCTCGGTATCGGTGAGGATGTAATCGATGTCCTCAGCCTCGGCCAGGATGTTGTGGACCTTGAGGTCTGAGGTGGGCAGGAAGTAGCTGCGGACACGGTCCTGAAGCGAGCGGGCCTTCCCGATGTAGAGCACCCGCTTGTCCTGGCCCATGAAAAAATAAATGCCGGGCTTGTCGGGAAGGCTGCGGGCCCTGTTTTTGAGGCTCGTCTTTACGCAGGCCATAGCCCTATCCTTCAGTCCTTAACCATGTCTTCGCTGATCTGCAGTTCCCTACGCTTCAGGTCCTTGAGTTCGTCGCGGTAGCGGGCCGCCTTCTCGAACTCCAGCCTCTCGGCGGCCTCATCCATCAACCGCTGCAGCTCCTCGATGCGCTGTTTGCGTTTTTTGGGGGAGAGGTAGATATCCTTGTCTTCCGCGACCCGTGTGTAGTCGAAGTAATCCCGCTCGTACATACTATTCAGGACATCCTCGATGTTTTTTTGGATGGACATCGGCGTTATGTTGTGCTCCCGGTTGTACTGCTGCTGGATCCGCCTCCGTCTTGCAGTTTCTTCGATAGCGATCCGCATGGAGTTCGTGATGGTATCGGCGTACAGGATGGCGCGTCCTGCCACGTGCCGGGCGGCCCGGCCGAAGGTCTGGATGAGAGAGGTGGCGGAGCGGAGGAAGCCTTCCTTGTCCGCATCCAGGATGGCCACCAGGGACACCTCCGGAAGGTCCAATCCTTCCCTCAGGAGGTTGATGCCGATCAGGGTGTCGAAGCGGCCCTGCCGCAGCTCGCGCAGGATCTTGACCCTCTCCAGCGTGTCGATATCGGAGTGGAGGTATCTGACCCTCAGGCCCAGGTCGTGATAGTGGCGGCTTAGGTTTTCGGCCATGCGCTTGGTCAAGGTGGTCACCAGTGTGCGCTGGTTCCGGGCCGCGTTGGCCTCGATCTCTGACTGGAGGTCGTCGATCTGGCCGCGGGTTGGCCGCACCTCGATCTCCGGGTCGGTCAGGCCTGTGGGCCGGATGACCTGTTCCGCGACCTGCCGGTCCGCCCTTCCCAGCTCATGCCGGCCGGGTGTGGCCGAGACATAGAGCACACGCCCCACCCGTTGCTCGAACTCCGCGAAGTTCAAGGGGCGGTTGTCCAGCGCAGAGGGAAGGCGGAAGCCGTGGCCCACCAGGGTCTGCTTGCGTGACCGGTCTCCGTGATACATGCCGCCGATCTGGGAGACGGTGACATGGGATTCGTCGATAATGGTCAAGAACTCGGCAGGGAAGTAGTCTAGGAGGGTGAAGGGGGGCTGGCCGGGGCGGCGCTGGCTGAGATAGAGAGAATAGTTCTCGATCCCCGGACACCACCCGAATTCCCGCAGCATCTCGAGGTCGAACAGGGTCCGTTCCTCCAGGCGGTTGGCCTGCAAGATCTTGCCTTCCCGTCTGAGCTGTGTGATGCGCTCATCCAGCTCTTTCTCGATGCCCACCACGGCGGAATCGAGAATATCCCTGGGTGTGGCGAAAAATGACTTGGGATAGACCTGCAGCTCGTCCGGTTCCCCCCTGATCGTGCCCAGGAGTGGATCGATCAGATACAGCCCGTCTATCCGGTTGTCCTCCAGGCGGACGCGTATGGCGCTGTCTTGGTAGGAGGGGAAGAGCTCGACCACATCCCCGCGTACCCGGAAAGTGTTTCGCTTGAAACCGGTCTCTCCCCGTTCATACTGCAGCTCGGTGAACCGGGAGAGCAGCTGCTTGCGCTTCAGGGCCTGGCCGCGGCTCAGGGTGAAGCTCATCCGCCGGTAGGTCTCGGGAGAGCCGATGCCGTAGATGCAGGAGACAGAGGCCACGATGATGATATCCCGGCGGTGAAGCAGGGCGTTGGTCGCCCTGAGGCGCAGCCGGTCGATCTCATCGTTGATGGTGGCCTCCTTGGCGATGTAGGTATTCGAAGCCGGTATGAACGCCTCGGGCTGATAGTAGTCGTAGTAGCTGACGAAGTACTCCACGGCATTTTCAGGGAAGAAGCGCTTGAACTCCTGATAGAGCTGGGCGGCCAGGGTCTTGTTGTGCGAGATGACCAGCACGGGGATGGAGGCCCGCGCGATTATGTTGGCCATGGTGAAGGTCTTGCCGGAGCCGGTGACTCCCATCAGGACCTGATGCCGGCGGTTTTCTTCGAGGCCGGTCGACAGCTGCGAGATGGCGGTTGTCTGGTCGCCTCGGGGTTCGTAGTCGGCGACGAGCTTGAAGGTGTGCATACCCCAGGATTGGCGGGATCAGCGGGAGGGCTGGATCTTCAGGCTTCCTTTGAAAACAGCGCCCTCGGCGATGGATATGCGTCCGGACGTGATATCACCGCTCATGTTGCCGTCGGAGTGGAGCGTGACCTTGCCCGAGGCATGGATGCGGCCCTCCACGGTGCCGTGGATGAGGATGTTCTCAGCGTGAATGTCCGCCTTGACCCTGCCGGTCCGGGCCACGGTGAGGTCATGACCCTCCAGGTTGATCTTTCCCTGGACGCGCCCCTGGATGATCAGGTCTCCGCTGCCGGAGATGTCACCTTCCAGGAACATGCCTTGTGCCACGAGAGAACTCTGTGAGGAGGAGGCAGAGAGAGGGGGCCCCGGTACACCGTTTTTTTTGTCTTCACCCTTTCCTACCATGCTGCAGCTCCCTTCTCCCAAGGATGTGTGCTGATTATAGAAATGATACGTGTATAAGTCAACCGACCTGAATCATATAAAAAAAACTTGACAAACGTTTGTTTGAATCCTAAATTGAAAGCATGAGAATCGAACGTTTGTTTGATTTGTTTGATATGTGCCCCAGGAGGCCAAAATGCGATCCCTTGGCATGATAGTGTGTCTTATGCTGATGCTGGTTGGATCCCTTCCTGCCCAGAGCCTGTTTGAGGAGGCCACCAAAGACGCATCCGAGCGGCCCGAGGCCCTGGATCTGGGCGGCTACCTGCGGAGCACGCTCTACGTGGGCCGGGCTCAAACTGCTGAGGCCGGACAGATCAAAAGCGGTTACGGCGAGTTTTCCTTGAAGGCCAGAGTCAGAAAGGAAGGATTCGGCGGCGCTTTTGCCGAGCTGCGGTTCAGGGAGGGCCAGGAGTTCGACGCGCGAATCTCCCAGTTCACCCTTCGCGAGGCCTATGTAGACGCCTTTGCGGGACGCTTCGATTTCCGGGTGGGCCATCAGATCGTGGTGTGGGGGAGGGCCGACGGGCTCAATCCCACGGACAACATCAC
This sequence comes from Candidatus Aminicenantota bacterium, assembly GCA_030620655.1. Classification (GTDB taxonomy): domain Bacteria; phylum Acidobacteriota; class Aminicenantia; order Aminicenantales; family Aminicenantaceae; genus JAUXEH01. The sequence goes on from JAUXEH010000024.1 coordinate 15,771, forward strand.
ACCCAAGGATATGCTGGCACGCTCTCCGGACGAGGATGACCGCAGGCTGGCCAACTTCCTGATCCGGGCGTACTATAACGCCCAACCCGTTCGTTTAGAGGGGATATGGATCCCTTTCTACAGGCCGTCCCGGATACCTACGGAGCTCATCTCCTTTCCCGATAACGTCCTGTACGGGGGATACGACTACCCCCCCGCCCGGCTCGAAGACAGCGCCTTCGCTCTCAAGCTCAACCTCGAGCTGCCGGCGCTGGACGGGTCCTTGTCCTATTTCAACGGCTACAATCCCTTCCCTGGATTGAGCGCCGAGGTGCTGGATGTGAAGCCCCCTGAGATCCCGGTGCCCCTGGTGGATGCGTTCCTCACGAGCTACCGTATGCATGTGATCGGCGCCGACTTTGCGACCACGGTGGGGAGTACCGGGCTTCGAGGCGAGATCGCATACCGGCGGCCGCACGGGGACTACCGGGAATCCCCTTACATCATCAACCCGGACCTCTACTACGTGCTGGGGCTCGACCGGGAGCTTCCGGGGAACCTCAGCCTGATCTCCCAGTACCTGGGCCGGTACGTGCTCGATTTCGAGGAACTGCCGCCGCCTCCGGGTCCGTCTTTGCTGCCGATCTATCAGCTGGAGGAAAAAAACCGCCTCCTGGCCTCCCAGCAGTTCGAGCTCAGCCATGCCCTTTCCCTGCGGATCGCCAAGAGCTTTCTATATGAGACCCTGGACGTCGAGCTCATGGGTTATGTCAACCTAACCTCAGAGGAATTCTTTCTCAAACCTAAGGTGACCTACAAGATCGCCGACGCGCTCAAGCTGGTCG
>JAUXEH010000289.1 GCA_030620655.1 Candidatus Aminicenantota bacterium
TCCAGCGCCGCCTCGGAGAGATACCCGACCGGGGCGGGGATGTAGTTGCACAGTACGACCACGGCCATGGACCTTTCGGGCAGTAGCGTCAGATACGTGTTGAACCCGGTGTCGCCCCCGCCGTGGCTAACCGTCTTTTCACCCCGGTGTTCTCCTATAAACCAGCTCAGGCCCAGGGCTTCCCCGCTGTCCTTTTTCCCGATCGGGAACCATGGCTTCCAGAGCAGGTCATAGCTTTCGGGTCCCAGGATCTTCCGCCCCTCCAGCGTACCCCGGTTCATGTTGATGATGGCCCAGCGGCACATCTCCAGGGCATTGGAATGCAGGGTGGAGCTCGGGCCGTGCATCCGGTTGTAGGGGTAGCCTTCCCACGCGATGGTGCGTATGGTCCGCAGGTGTCCCGACGCCCAGTCAGCGGGCAGGTGCTCCGGCTTGAGGAAGGTGCTTTTGTCCATCCCGGCGGGATCGAGGATGTGTTTCTTTTCGTAGTCGGCGAACGACATACCGGAGACCTTGGCGATCACGTCACCCAGGCATTCAAAGGCCATGTTGCTGTAGGCGTATCTTTGTCCCGGATCGAAGCGCATCTTTCGGTCGGCCAGGCTGCGCACGTAACGCTCCAGGGCACCCTCGTCGTACTGAGGATCGTCCCACCCGTAGTCTGTGACATCCGGCATGCCGGACACATGGCTCAGCATCTGCTGGATGGTGATGGCGGTGTAGCGTTCGTCGTCGAGCTTGAAATAAGGCAGATACGTGGTGACGGGCGCCTGCAGGTCGATCTTCCCCTGCTCGACCAACTGCATCACGGCGGTCGCCACGAAGGGCTTGGAGATCGACGCCATGTGGAAGAGCGTGGTGGAGGTCACCGGGATCCCGGTCTCGATATTCTTGCAGCCAAATCCCCGCGCATAGACGATCTCATCGTCCTTGACGACTCCGATGGCGAATCCGGGAAGGTCGTAGGCCTGCATGACCTCCTCGATGACAGGGGTCAGGGATGCTTCCAGCAGCGCCCCTGCATCCCCCCGTACGATTTCTTTGTCAGGGCTTTCACCCTTGGGGCTGCAGTTTGTTAGAAGCGCCGCGGCTGTCAGGACGATCAGGGCTCTTATGGTATTCCTGTTCAGTATGGGATTCATGTTCGCTCTCCTTATTACTTACAGATTCTCATTTATTAGTACGCACATCAAATCATTTCGTTTGAGGGAGATACCTATGAATAAAACGCCCCGAGTGTCCGTATCTATGGTGACGGATTGAAGAGGCGCCCGAAGTCGGTTAAAATAGCGTTTGCCAGGAGGGACAAACAATGATGACAAACCAACAGCTGCATCTCCATGAAGAGGTCATGCTTCTTGCTTTAAAAGATGAGGAAGGGACGATCGCATCGGGCACAAGTTACCAGTATGCCCTGGCCGGGGCCGTTCTGGCCGAGCTGCTCTTGAGCGAGAGGATCGCGGTCGAGGAACGCAAGAAGAAGAAATACGCCGCCCTCAAGGACTCCACCCCGTTGGGCGACCCTGTGATCGATGAATGCCTGGAAAAAGTCGTCAACGCCAAGAAGAAGCAGCAGCTCCAGACCTGGGTCTCCCGTTTTTCTGGCTTGAAGGACCTCAAGAACCGAGTGGCCCGTAGGCTGGTGGAGCGCGGCATCCTGCGCGCCGACGAAGACAAGGTGCTCCTGCTTTTTACCCGGAAGCTCTACCCCGAGGTGAACCCGGAACCGGAAAGAAAGATGATCGAACGGCTGAGGGAGGCGATTTTCACCGAGGCGGAAGACATCGATCCCCGGACCGTGGTACTTGTATCGCTGGCCAACAGCACCGGGCTCTTGAAGGTAATATTCAATAAGAAAGACCTCAAGGCCCAAAAGAAACGAATCGAACAGGTGGTGAACGGGGATGTTTCCGGCAAAGCCACCAAGGAAGCCATCGAGGCCATGCAGGCGGCCATCTTCGTGGCCTGCATCATGCCCGCGGTCATCGTCACCACCACCGCCGGCCATTAAAAAAAGGGGACAGGTACATTTAGACGCTTAAATGTACCTGTCCCCTTTTTTTGTTATCTCAGTTGCCCCCATATGGGTGATTTTGGCCATAAAACGACCACTCTAAGGCATGAAAATCGGCTATTTTCATATCTATCTCGAATCATATCAGCACATTTCATGGTCTGACCCCAAACTGCACCAAACTGCAAACTATTGACTTGGGATATCCCAGAAAGTATAGTCATCTCATCATTCTGTGGGAGGAATCGGCATGAGAAAATACCTCAGGATCTGTAGCGCTGTTCTTGCGGCGGGACTTTTCATTATCGGTCTCACGGCCGGAGGTGTCTACCCTATCGAACGGGAGGGTGAGATGCCCGGGCCGGCCTTCAAGGACGTGCTCAGCCTCAAATCCCTAGGCAGCCCGAGCATATCACCGGACGGGAAGTCCATACTCTACACCGTGCGCCAGGCTGACTGGGAGAAAAATCGCTACGACTCGGAAATCTGGCTCTACCGGGACGGCCAGAAGCCTTTTCAGCTGACCCGCACTCAAGACGGGAGCTCCTCCGGCGCGGCCTGGTCGCCGGACGGCCGGTGGATCTCGTTCAGGTCGAGCAGGGACAAGGGCAGCCAGATCTATCTGATCAGTCCCTGGGGAGGCGAGGCCTCCAAGTTAACGTCCCACGAGGAGGGCATAAACGCCTACCGCTGGTCGCCGGACGGGAAGCATATCGCTTTTACGGCGACTGAGCCGAGGAGCGAGGAGTCGGAGGCGCGAGAGAAGCAGTACGGCCGCTTCGAGGTCGAAGATGCGGAGTACCGGCTGAGCCATCTCTGGACGATCGAGGTGGACCTGGACGGCGAACCCGAGGCGAAGCGGCTGACCTCGGGAGATACCTTCACGGTAGGCAGCTTCCGCTGGTCGCCGGACGGGGAAAAGATCGCCTTCGATCACCGCCCCGATCCCCTGATCGATTCCTACACGAAGACCGACATCTCCATCCTGGAGCTCTCGTCCGGCGAGATCACTCCGCTCGTTACCCAGCCGGGATCGGACGGCGGCCCCCTGTGGTCGCCCGACGGCCGATGGATCCTGTTCAGCACCAAGATGGGAGACGACCGCTACTACACCAACTCCGAGCTGGCCAAAATACCCGCCGCAGGCGGAAAGCTCACGGTACTCACCGAGTCGTTCGACGAGAACCTGGGTGCGGTGAAATGGACCGCGGAAGGGATTTACTGTCTGGCCTCACAAACCGTCTATCGTCAGCTCTTCCTCTTGAATCCGGAGAATGGGAGCGTGAGGAAGGTCGCCGCCAGCCCCGAGAACATCTATGGCTTGAGCTTTGCCGACGATGGGAAGACCGTGGCCCTCTACGGCATGGACCGCACGACCCTGACGGAGATCTACCGGACCAGGCTCGACGCCTACCAGCCGGAACGCATCACCGACATGACCGGGCAGGTCAGAGACTGGAAGACCGGTTCGCGGGAGGTCATACGGTGGAAGAGCAGAGACGGGGCCGCCATCGAAGGCATCCTGTGGAAGCCCGAGGGTTTTGTCAGCGGCAAGAAATATCCCCTGCTGGTGATCATCCACGGGGGACCTTCGGCCACCTCGCGTCCGGTGCTGGTGTCCGGGGGGGCCTACCCCTACCTGCAGTGGCTGGGAAAGGGGGCCCTCATCCTGCAGCCCAACTACCGCGGCTCGGCCGGCTATGGCGAGAAGTTTCGCTCACTCAACGTGCGCAACCTGGGCGTGGGTGACATGTGGGACGTGGAATCCGGTGTGGACTATCTGATCCAAAAAGGCATGGTGGACGCGGACCGGGTCGGGGCCATGGGATGGAGCCAGGGTGGCTATATCTCCGCCTTCCTGACCACTAACTCCACGAAATTCCAGGCCATCTCCGTTGGCGCCGGCATCTCCAACTGGGTGACCTACTACGTGAACACGGACATCCACCCCTTCACGCGCCACTACCTCAAGGGCACACCCTGGGAGGACATGGATGTCTACCTCAAGACCTCCCCCATGACCAACATCAACCAGGCCAGTACGCCGACCCTGATCCAGCACGGCGAATTCGACCGCCGGGTACCCATCCCCAACGCCTATGAGCTCTTCCAGGGCTTACAGGATGTGGGAGTGGAGGCCAAACTCATCGTGTACAAGGACTTCGGTCACGGCATAAGCCGCCCCAAGGAACAGCTGGCCGCCCAGTGGCACAACTGGCAGTGGTTCGCCAAGTACATCTGGGACGA
>JAUXEH010000119.1 GCA_030620655.1 Candidatus Aminicenantota bacterium
CCGGGTTTCAGGGCAGCATGAGCAACCACGGCCAGGAGAGGGTGACGGAACTCTCAGAGGAAGAGGAACTGGCGCTCATGCCGGAATTCATCGAGCACAAGAACGTAACCTGGCCCCTGGCGTTCTCGGACCGCAACTGTTTCGTTATCGACTACGGCATCACCGGCATCCCCACCTCTGTGATCATCGACAAGAAGGGGATCGTGCGGCTGTTCACGCACCCGGCCAACAAGGACCAGATCATCGCCCTTATCGAGGAACTGCTGGCGGAATAGCCAGAGCGCTATTTAATGTATCCGAGGGCGCGGAGCATTTTTTTGGTTTTGTCGTCGACCTTATAAGCAGGCCTGTTCATTATTATCTCCCGGGTTGCCGCCTCCAACCGAAGCCTCAGCTGCCTGACGGATTCATCCCCGCTCTTTTCCGGGTAGATGTTCGTCATCTCGGTAGGATCGCTCTCCAGATCGAACAGCTCGTATGTCTGGTCTTCCGGTGAAAAGAGCAGGTGCATGGGATAGGAGAGGATGGCGAATCGGTTTTTCTCAGCCTCGGGCTTGTAGGTTGCCTGGATGATGTCCCGGCGGACAGGGATTTCCGGAGCGATAAGATTCGCACCCTGGTACTGCCGGACAGGCCTGATGCCGGCCAGGCTCAGGAGGGTGGGGGCTACGTCCAGCAGGCTGACCGGGGCCTTGATCCGGCCCTTCCGAGCCTCAGAGCCGGCTGCCCGGATGATCAGCGGGACCCGCATATAGATGTCATGGAGATAATGGATATGGCCGAAGTGAGGGCGGTCAAGATGCCTGAGGTGCTCGCCCAAGCCTTCGCCATGATCTCCGACCACCAGGATGTGGGTTTTCGCATCCAATCCCAGGTCGGCGATCTTTTCGAACAGTCGACCCAACTGCCCATCCATATATTCCACTTCTTCCCGGTAGAGCTTCCGGCGCTGCTCAGGGAGCAGCGTGTGGATGGGCTGGAACGTCAGGATCACCCGGGTTGCAGCTCCGGGATTGTTTAATAGAAGATGGGCCCTTTGGGTACAGGAGAACAGAGCCCCCTCTGGGCCCTCAAGGCAGCCCTCTCCCGGCTCCCAGGTCACATTCTGCGCACCCTCCGGCTGGGAAAGTTCGAACTCCCGGAACTTGGAGTGTCGGCGATCAGGGTCCGTGCGGCGTGGGTTGTCTATATTGAGGTCCATTGTATTGGATCCGGACCGCAGGTCGAGCTCCACGGCATACACGGTCCCGTTCAGGGCATAGTCCCCCAACTTCCCACCATTGAGGGAGATGGCTACTCTGGACTGATGGGTCGGAGGATGGTAAGGGGCATGGGGGTCGCTGTAGTGCAGCCACAGGAAAATATTCCTGTCTCGATTTTGTTCGAGCCACGGGAATACAGTGCTGTTGACTTCCTCGGCCGTGGAATAGAAACGGCCGTTGTGGGGAAAGTTTCCAAAATATTCTTCAAAACCACGATCCAGCCCATATCTGGCTTCGAGCACGCCCATGGAGACGAAGGCGGCGGTCTTGTACCCCCACTTCCGAAAAATCTCGACCACAGAAGGAGACCGGGACTGCTCCTTTAAGGTCTCACCGTTGTTGTAAACATGGAGGTCATGCGGCTGCCTGGAATAGAAGATCGCGGCATGGGCAGGCAGCGTGATGGGAATCAGGGAATAACAGTTTTCAAACAGGAGTCCGGACTCGGCCAAGGCATCCAGGTTGGGAGTGCTGGTATGGGATGGATCATAGCAGCTAAGATGATCGGCTCGTTGGGTATCGAGCGTGATGAGGATGATGTTGTGGGATCGAATTGATTTTTTGCAGGAAGGTACACACAAAAGTGCTGCTGCGAGAGCGATCGCGACGGCGACTGCGGTCGTCTTCGGAATCTTCGAGAGCATGCGGATCATGGTCGTGAATCCTTTCCAGAAGGAAGAGTACATTGTTAGGAAAAATACACTTTCTGTCAACAGGGCGGAAACTACAAGAAAAAACGCCTGTCCCCAAGAAGTTGACGGGGGAGGGAGGTTTGAGTATGCTACAGGCAACCTTAAAAAGGAGAGCGACGGTGAGCGCAAAGATCATAGACGGAGAGGCGGTGGCGTCCCGCATAAGAGAAGAGATCAAGGCGGCCGTGGCGGAGATGGATGCGAAGCACGGAATTCGGCCGGGACTGGCCACGGTCATCGTGGGCGACGATCCCGCCTCCGCGCAGTACGTCCGCATGAAGCGGAACCGCAGCAAGAAGGTGGGTATCGAATCTTTCGGGCACGAGCTCCCGGCCGACTCCACACAGGAAGAGGTGGAGGGCCTGGTGCGCCGGCTGGGTGACGATCCCAGGGTGCACGGCATCCTGGTGCAGCTGCCCCTGCCCGACCATCTGGACGAAGAGGCCGTCTTGAACACCATCCCCCTGAGCAAGGACGTGGACGGTTTCCACCCCGTGAACATCGGCCGCCTGGCCATGAAAGGCCGTAAGCCGCTGTTTATTCCCTGCACTCCGGCCGGGGTCATCACCCTCCTGGAAGAGGCGGGTGCCGAGTTCGACGGGGCGGAGGCCGTGGTGCTGGGACGCAGCAACATCGTGGGCATGCCCTCGGCCATGCTGCTGATCCACCGCAATGCCACGGTGACCGTGTGCCACAGCCGCACCAAGGACCTGCCGGGCGTTTGCCGTAAGGCCGACATCCTGGTGGCGGCCGTGGGGCGCGCTAAGATGGTCAAGGCCGACTGGGTCAAGCCGGGCGCCTTTGTCATCGATGTGGGCAGCAACCGGATCGATGATCCCTCCACAGAAAAGGGCTACCGCTGGGTGGGAGACGTGGACTTCGAGGAGGTCAAGGAAGTGGCCGGAGCTATTTCGCCCTCTCCGGGCGGCGTGGGCCCCATGACCATCGCCGGCCTCCTGCTCAACACCCTGCGCGCTGCCCAGAGACAAATTAAAGGGGACAGGTACATTTAGACTCCTAAATGTACCTGTCCCCTTTAATCTCTTCCTGTCCCTTTTTTCCTCGTCCCCTTTTTCTTCCCTGTCTGATACAATAAGATCCTAATAATGATAACAACTCGGCGGTCCTTCCTGAAATCGCTGGCTTTCGGCACCGGAGGCCTGACCCTGCGGCTGCCGGCATCTTTGCTGCGGCGGCTGTCCTCAGGAGCGGCCCAGCACGGGCCGCGCGTGTCGCGCCCCAACCCGTTCGTCGATGTCACGGGCCGGCCCCGTCTGGTCTGTATCCAAGGGCACGATCTCCCGACCCTGCTGCGCAAGGGTCTGCAGGCCCTGGGAGGGCTCGGCCGCCTCGTCGACTCCGGTGACACGGTCCTGATCAAGCCCAACCTGGTGCTGCGGGAAAGCGACCCCCAGGCTCCGCTCTACCCCACCATGTCCGATCCGGGCTGTATCGCTGAGCTGATCTACCTATTGCGAGAGCACACCACCCAGGTGCAGGTAGGAGATCAGGGAGGAGAGGACCAGGAGTTGATCTACCAGGCTCTGGATCTGGCCAATGCGGTGAACGGCGCCGGTGCGGAGCTTTTGAATTTCGAGCAGATGTCGGATCCGCATCATCACGCCCGGCTCCCGGAGTGGGATGCGTCCGTCCCCGACTTCGAGGTCTACCGGGCCGTGTATGAGGCCCCGGTGATCGTAAGCCTGTGCAGCCTGAAGCGCCACTCCAGCGCGTTCATGACCTGCGCCATCAAGAACAACTTCGGCGCCATGGAGGGGCGGTGGAATGCCGGCACACGTGGCTGGCTGCACCGCAACCCCAACCTGTCAGAGGCTTTTATGGAGGAACTCCCCTATGTGGCGGCGCTCATCAAGCCGGAGCTCACCATCGTCGATGCCCGGCACATCATGATCGGCAACGGGCCTCTCCTATCCGCTCCGGGCGCCGAGATCAAGACCGGCGTAAACCGGATGGTTTTGAGCGGGGACGTAGTGGCCCTGGATGCCTACTGCGCCCAGAGGATCCTCCAGCCGCTCGACTCCGGCTTCGATCCCGAGACCATCCGCCCCACACTGGACAATGCCGAACGGCTGGGGCTGGGCACGTCCGATTTGAGCGAGGTGGAGATCCTGGAGATCGACGAGAGCTGGGAGCCCCAGCCCAAAAAGGGCGGCCCCCGCCGCTAGCCCTCCAACCACCCCCTAATGAATAATCTTAGCTAGAACTTTTCGGCGGCAAAAACGTTTATGCTAGTGACTTCTGGAGAGAATTGGAGACCTGTATGACGAGCGAAAACGGCCGGGCGGCCCCCGATGCAGTGTGGGAAGCCCCGCCCTGTTTCGAGGAGCTCTACGACCGGTACCGGTCGGCGGTCTTCAGCTTCGCCTACTACCTCACACGGGAACGGGGGGAAGCCGAAGACCTGTTCCAGGAGGCCTGGCTGCGAGTCGTCAAACATCTCCCGGAGAAGGTCAACATGCAGAGCTTGAAGACCTGGATCTTCACCATAGTCACCAACCTGCACCGGGACAACCTGCGCAAGAAAAGGGTGCGCAGCGTTTTCCTCCTCCATAAACACAAGGAGACGGAGATCGAGGCGGAAGGCCAGGCTGAAGAAGGTGCATCGAGCATGCGGGACGCGGGCTTTCAGTCGGACCTGGGGCGCGACCTGGATCAGGCGCTCGCCCGGCTGCCGGAGAGGCAGCGTCAAGTCTTTGTGCTCAAGAAGATCTCGGGCTTCAGACAGACCGAGATCTGTGACATCCTGGGGATGCCCATCGGCACGGTCAAATCCCTGATGTACCGCGCCGTCCGCCGCCTTCAGAAGGATCTGGCGGCCTACCAGCCGCACACCGCGATCGAGGGAGTCAACAATGCGATGTAGACAGATGCGACACCTGATCATCGACGCCGCCGAGCAGGCGCCGGACGTGCGTCAGGGCATGGAAGAGCACATCGAACGGTGCGAGGGGTGTGCCCGCTTCCGGGAAGGCGTGGAGGCTATCCATCGCGGCGTGAAGGACCTGCCGCGCCCCGCCCCATCCGGAAGGGTCGATGCCCGGGTCCGGGCGCTCCTCGGAAATGCGGGTGCAGTGCGCCGCGGTGCAGCCGAACCGCTCCCACCCCGCTGGGGCTCGTTCTCCATACCCCGGCTCATCTGGGCGGCTATCCCGATCCTGGTTATACTCACGTCCCTGATCATGGCCTCCGGTCTGCAGGACGTCCTGGACAAGACCGAATCTTTCCTGGCCGCCACCTTTGTCGCGCTGCTCCTCCAGAACGCGGCCATGCTGATGCTTTCGCCCCTACTGATCCGGGCCCTGCGCCGGAAGGAATCACAGCCAACATGGAATCACGGAGATGCGCATGCATCCTGAACATTACCACATCATGAATAAATTGAGCGGCATGTCCCAGAGCCTGGCGGACATGATCGAGGAGGTATAACATGGCTACATCCACAGGAAAGACCATCGGTCTCATCCTTTTAGTCTTGGTGATCGTATTCCTGAGTTTGAGAATGACACCGCTGCTCCTGGCCCCCTTGGGCATGTTTACGGGAGCGGCCCACATGGTCAAGATGCCGGGATTAGATGCGATCGCCAGCAATCCCTTCTTCTCCCGCTTCCCGGGAATGTCCTTCATCTCATTCATCCTGTTCCTGGTCTGGATCGCTGTGGTCATCTGGGTCTACAGAGACGCGGAAAGACGCGGCATGAACGGGGTCCTGTGGGCGCTGTTGGTGTTTCTCGGTAACCTGATCGGACTCCTGATCTATCTGATCGTGCGTTCCGATCCCGGCAAGGCCCCGCCTAAGGAGGCGGCATCCCAGCCCTGCCCCAAGTGTCAGAAGCCGGTGTCTCCCGGTTTTACCTACTGCCCCTACTGCGGCTCCGCCATGCACAATGTCTGCCCCGGATGCGGCAAGCCCATGGAAGAGGATTGGAAGGTCTGTCCGCACTGCGGCCACAAGCTTTAGCGTTTGCCGGCGATCTTCTGCAGCAGGTTCTTGGCGATGTAGATCGCCATGGCGGGGTTGGCGGCCAGCCGGCGCTTGGCATAGGCCGTGGCATACACCCACTTTTCCGCGAACGGCACGTACAGGCGCACACGGATGCCGTTCTTGAGCAGCTGGTCCTGGTAATCCGCCATGGGAACACCCATGAGCATCTGGACCTCGTACTGGTCCTTCTTCATGTTCAGCCGCTCCGCGATGTTGATGGCCTCGTCCAGCACGGCCTTGTCTTGCGTGGCGATCTCGGGATAGTGCCCCTCTTTGAACAGCACCTCGACCTGTTCGAGCAGCTTTTTCTTCATCTCGGGCTTGTGCTGCATAGCGATGTTCTTGGGCTCGTTGTAGATCCCGATGCAGTGGCGGATGCGGGCATTGAGCCCGGCGATGGACTTGATGTCGTCGTCGGTCCGGAACAGGCGCGACTGCAGCACCGTCCCGAAGGTGGGGTGGTCCTTCTTGATGTTCCGGAAGATCTCCAGGGTCATGTCGGTCAGGGTGTGATCCTCCATGTCCAGGGTAACCTTTGTCCCGTATTTCTCGGCATGAGCAACGATCCCCTCGATCACGTTCTGACAGTGCTCGGTCGAGCGGTGGCTTCCGAGCTGTGTGGGCTTGAGTGAGATGGTGGCGAACTCCTGCTCTCCCAGCGCATCGATCAGCCGCGTGTACACGCCCACCGTGTAATCGACTTCCTCGTCGTTCTCGATCTCTTCTCCCAGCAGGTCGATGGTCGAGCAGATCTTCCGCTCGCCCCAGAACGTCTTGGCGGCTCCGATGGCTTTTTCTATGCTGTCGCCTGCCACATAGGGGGTGGCAAAGACCTTGACCAGGGAGGTCGGGGCCAGGTTGATGATGAAATTTTTAAGTCCCACGGGATACTCCTTTCTCCTATGAATGTAAGGGCCGTTATGAATAATCCTCGGTCATTCAAAAACCGAAAGTAAGTTTCACAATAATCGATTTCGGGCTCGACTTCAAGCCGAAGCTGTGCCGGCTCTAAAGCAGGCCGTCCAGCACCCGGATCCCTTCTACCAGCCGCAGCGTGTGCACGGCATATTTGTCGCTCAGGTCAGGGTAACGGCGCGGATAGATCGAATCCACAGCCCGGCTCAGGTCTTCCACGGCCCCGGCCGCCACGATGGCACCGGATGCTCCCTTGTCGCCGCCGCCCAGCATGCGCTCGCCGTACACGTCTGGGACTGTGCGCGCGATGTCGCACATGGCCTCGAGCTCCGGCCCGGAGATCCGGTAATCGTCCCGTAGGCCGATCCCGTCCTCCCGGAAGATCCGGCCCACCGTGGCGATGTCCCCCTCTTTCCAGGCTTCCAGCATCACATAGAAGCGCTGCTGCGCAGAATAGATGTATCTCAATCGCGCACAGAGATCCGGATATTCATCCCCGAACTCCCGCATGATCCGCTCATACGTCTCCGTATCGCGGACATCCGCCAGGACATTCACCCCATACCCGGGACGCAGGAGCTCCACCAGTTTCTCGCACTCGGCCCGGCGGAGCTTGTAGGTGGACTTCTCCAACCCGGGTCGCTTGGTCCCTGTGTCCAGGCTCACGAGCCGGAAATCCGGCCCTTTCCCCAGTGCCACATATTCCACAGAACGGCTTTGCGGGCGGTAATATGTGCCCAATCCATCCTTAGCGAACAGGATCATGATCTGGTCCAGCTGTCCGCAGGGAGAGCCGATGTAGTCGGTCTCAACGGCCTGGGCCATCTCCACGATCCGGAACCCGTCCTCGATCGCCATGCCGTTCACATCCAGGAGCGAGAGCATGAGGTTGAGCGTGAGCGAAGCCGAGCGCGACATCCCGCCCCCGGGGATGTCGCCGTAGAGAACTGCGTTTAAACCGCGTTCCAGCTCGAAGCCTTCCCGGCGCAGGATGTGCACGACCCCCAGGGGGAAGCGGGCCCAGGAATCGGCGAACTGCGCGGAACGGGGCGGCGGTGTTTCGCGCACGTCGAATTCGACGACTCCGGCC
>JAUXEH010000002.1 GCA_030620655.1 Candidatus Aminicenantota bacterium
AGGAGATGCTTGAGGGAATCAGAGCCCTTTGCTCATGGCATCCAGGAAATCGGCGTTGGTCTTGGTCTTTCCCATCCTGTCCAGCAGAAGTTCCATGGCTTCCACTTCGTTCAGCTGGCTGAGCACCTTACGGAGGACCCAGATGCGGCGGAGGTCCTTCTCTTCGATGAGCAGTTCTTCTTTACGCGTACCCGACCGGTTGATGTCTATGGCGGGGAAAAGCCGTTTGTCAACCAAGCGGCGGTCCAGTTTGATCTCGAGGTTTCCGGTTCCCTTGAATTCCTCGAAAATGACATCGTCCATCCGGCTTCCGGTGTCGACCAGGGCCGTGGCGATGATGGTGAGGCTTCCCCCCTCCTCGATTTTCCGTGCCTGGCCGAAGAACTTCTTGGGCTTGTTGAGGGCGTTGGCGTCGATTCCTCCAGACAGGACCTTCCCGGAGGGCGGGATGATGGCATTGTGAGCTCGAGCCAGCCGTGTGATGCTGTCCAGGACGATGCAGACATCGCGTTTCAGTTCCACCAGCCGTTTCGCCTTCTCCAGCACGATGTTTGATACCTGGGCGTTGCGGGACGGCGCCTCATCGAACGTGGAGGCCACAACTTCCCCTTTGATGCTGCGCTGGAAGTCCGTGACCTCTTCAGGGCGTTCTGCCACCAGCAGTATGATGAGAAAGACTTCCGGGTGGTTCTTTTCGAGGGATTGGGCGATGGTCTTAAGGAGTGTCGTCTTCCCGGCTCTCGGGGGAGAAACAATCAACCCACGCTGGCCTTTGCCTATGGGCGTCAGCAGGTCCATGACCCGCGCGTTGAGGTTACTGGAGGTGCCGTCTTCTAGGTTGAGTTTCTCGTATGGGTAGAGAGGCGTCAGCTGCTCGAAATGCACGTTCCGGCGCGCCTGCATGATTTCCTCCGGATGACCAAAATTGATGGCTTCTATCTTGATCAGGGCGAAATACTTTTCCCCTTCCTTGGGCGGGCGGACCACACCGGAGATGGTGTCACCCGTACGCAGCTTGAACTTTCGTATCTGAGAGGGAGACACGTAGATATCGTCCTGGCTCGGCAGATAGCTGAATTCCGGGGCACGCAGGAATCCGAACCCGTCCGCCAGGCATTCCAGGACACCTTCAGAGAAAAGCATCCCATTCTTTTTGGCCTGCGCTTCCAGTATCCTGAATATCAGATTCTGCTTCTTGGATTCTTTGATCTCCGCCTCGGTCATGCCCAGTTCCTGGGCGATCCGGACGAGCTCTTTGACTTTCATGCTGTTCAATTCGGCTAAGTTGTGCTCTTTCATAGTCTTTTACTCCTGTGTTTGGTGTATATTCGAAGTGTAAATCTTAAGTGTTCAATGCGTTACCGGAGGGTCCTGTGATTCTTCTCTTTCTTCTTCATTCTCCGGGACATCCGGATCCAGGGGCATGCTCTTCTTGCCCATGCCCGGGATCTCCTTAGTCAGGGCGATCTCGAGGACCTCGTCCATGGTCTCCACAAAATGGATCTTCATGACATCCTTGACCTTCTTGGGCATGTCTTTGAGATCGCACATGTTGTCCAGGGGCAGTATGGCCTCCAGGATACCTTCCCGATGGGCAGCCAGGAGTTTTTCCTTGATGCCCCCGACAGGAAGGACCTTTCCGAGCAGGGTAAGCTCACCGCTCATGATCACTTTTTTGTTGACAGGGATGTCCGTGACCAGGGAAATGATAGCCGTTGCGATGGTGATCCCTGCTGAGGGGCCCTCTTTAGGAGTGGCGGCCTCGGGAACATGGATGTGGATATCGAAGTTCTTATGCAGGTCCCGCGCGATGTTCAACTGATACATCTTCCCCCGCGCATAGGAAAAGGCCGCCTGGGCTGATTCCTGCATAATCTCTCCCAGCTGACCCGTGAGGGTGAAATTCCCTTTGCCGTGGACTTTCGTCACCTCGAAAGAGAGGATCTCGCCTCCGAATTCGGTCCAAGCCATGCCCAGCGCGACACCCACCTCGTTCTTTCGCTCGATCTCGCTGCGTCTGAAGCGAGGGATCCCCAGGTACTTCTCCAGGTTGCGGGGCGTGACCGACTCCTTGTAAGTCTTCCCTTTGTCCACGATCTTTTTCACCATCTTGCGGCAGATGGACATGACCTCGCGCTCCAGGTTCCGGACACCGGCTTCGCGGGTGTACTCACGGATTAGTTTTCGGAACGCATTATCGGAGATTCTGATGTTATGTGTTTTCAGCCCGTGGGCCTTGAGCTGCTTGGCCATCAGGAACTGTTTCGCGATCTGCACCTTTTCCTCTTCCGTATACCCCGGGATACGGATGATCTCCATCCGGTCGATCAACGGGCGCGGAATGGATTCGAGTACGTTGGCGGTCACGATGAACATGACCTGAGAAAGGTCGTATTCAGTATCGATGTAGTGATCCAGGAAGCTGTTGTTCTGCTCCGGGTCCAGGACCTCCATCAGGGCCGATGCCGGGTCCCCCCGGAAGTCCGTGCTCATCTTATCGACCTCATCCAGCAGGAACACCGGATTCTTGGTCCCGGCCTTCTTGATCATCTGGAGGATCCGGCCCGGGTAGGCACCGATATAGGTGCGGCGGTGTCCGCGGACCTCTGCTTCGTCCCGGTCCCCCCCCAACGACAAGCGCACGAATTTGCGTCCGGTCGCCCGGGCGATCGAATGTCCTAAAGAGCTTTTACCCACCCCCGGCGGGCCCACGAACCCGAGGATGACACCCTTGGGGTTCTTGACCAGTTGACGTATGGATAGATACTCCAGAATGCGTTCCTTCACTTTCTCCAGACCGTAGTGGTCTTCATTGAGGATTCTCTCCGCTTCCTTGAGACTGCGCTTCTCCCGTGACTTCTTGTTCCAGGGAAGAGAGATCAACCAATCCAGGTAGTTGCGGCAGACCGTGGCCTCGGCAGACATGGGAGGCATGACCTCCAGGCGCTCGATCTCCTTGTAGGCCTTGTCTTCCGCATCCTTGGGCATTTTCGCCTCGACGATGCGCTTACGGAGCTCCTCGACTTCATTGGGCTGGTCCTCTTTTTTCCCGGCCATCCCAGGGGTGAAGACCTTCTGGCCGCTTCCCTCGCGGAAGTGGGCCTTGCGGCCGCCCTTGCCTTCCTTGCGGAGTTTGGCGTGGATCTTGATCAGCTCGTTTTCCAGGACGAAATTCAGGCGCCGTAGACGCTCCAGCGGATTTATGGTTTCGAGCAGGTTCTGTTTTTCTTCTACCGGGATGAAGAGATGGGAGGAGATGATATCGGATATCCGGTTAGCACTGTTATCCCGTAAGGCAGGAATGATGGAGTCGAAGTTGGCGTGCTGGCTGAGCTTGAGATAGTCCTCGAACAGGGTCAGCACGACCTTGAGTGTTTCCCGGGTTTTATCGTTATCGGCCTCGATTTCCCGGATCTCCTTGACGAGGATCTGATAAAAAGGGAACGTGCTCAGGTATTCGACAATGCGGGCCCTTTTCTTGCCCTCCACGATCACCTTCATGTTTCTATCATCCATCTTGACGACACGGATGATCTTGGCAACGATGCCCATGGAATAGATATCCAGGGGCTGCGGATTGTCCAAAGAGGCATCCATCTGGGCCGATAGAAAAATCATTTTGTCTTGCCCGGAGGCCCTTTCCAGCGCCTGAACGGAGGAGGAGCGCCCGATAATAAAAGGAACCAGCGTTGACGGGAAGACCACCAGATCCCTTAGGGGGATCATGGGCAGGTTCTTGATCACTTCGCTTTTGGATTGAGATTGCATGGTTATACCCCGGCGGCTTGTTTCAGGCTGTCGAAAACCAGTGAATTGTCTTCCACCATCTTCTTCGTGATGCGGATGGCGGGCGCCCGTTTGGACGAAGGCAGGTGAAACATGAGGTCGAGCATCAGGTCCTCGATGATGCTCCGCAGGCCACGGGCCCCCAGTTTCTTTCCCATCGATCTGAAGGCGATCGAGTTGAGAGCCTCTTTCGTGAACTCCAGTTTGACTTCCTCCATCTCGAAAAGTTTTTGATACTGTTTGATGATGGCATTCTTGGGTTTCGTGAGGATGTCGACCAGGTCTTTGACGGAAAGGTCGGAAAATATCGAGATCACGGGGATGCGCCCCACCAGTTCTGGAATCATCCCGTACTTGATCAAATCTTGAGGGATCAGATGGCGGTAGATTTCGCCCGCCTGTCCGGCATCTTTTTTCCTCGTATCGGACTTGAAACCTACCGTGGCTTTCCCGATCCTCTGAGAAATGATCTTGTCCAGGCTGTTGAAGGCCCCCCCGAATATGAAGAGGATGTCGGTCGTGTCTACAGGGATGAACTCCTGTTGAGGATGTTTGCGGCCGCCCTGGGGGGGAATGTTGGCGACCGTCCCCTCTATGATCTTCAGCAGGGCCTGCTGGACGCCCTCGCCAGACACGTCCCGTGTGATGGAGGGAGTGTCTGTCTTGCGCGATATCTTGTCGATCTCGTCCACATAGATGATGCCTTTCTGGGTCTTTTCCAGGTTTCCCTTCGAGGCCTGGAAAAGCTTGAGCACGATGTTCTCGACGTCCTCCCCTACATAGCCGGCCTCTGTGAGAGACGTGGCGTCGGCGATGGCAAAGGGGACTTCAAGGATTCGGGCCAGCGTCTGGGCCATGAGCGTCTTGCCGGTGCCGGTGGGGCCGATCAGAAGGATGTTGCTCTTCGAGATCTCCACGTCATCGTCCTGGTTGGAATAGTGGATGCGCTTGTAGTGATTGTACACGGCTACGGCAATTTTTTTCTTGGCATCTTCCTGACCCACGATGTATTCATCCAGGGCCCGTTTTATCTCGAAAGGCGTCTGAAACTCGCTCCCGGGTTCCTGGGCTTCTTCCTCCCTGGTTTCGTTGAAGATGATCGAGTGTGCCAGTTCGATGCAGTTATCGCAGATGTACACACCTCCCGGCCCTGCGATCAGTTTTTTGACCTGAGGCTGCGGCCGGTTGCAGAAGTTGCACTTGGCTGCGCTGCTGTAATCCTGTCTGAAATCGTCGTCCATGTTACTTCCTGGATCTCGCCGCAAGAGAACGGGTCAGGTTTTTGTTCTCCGTCGCGAAACGATTACCTCATCGATGATACCGTAAGCCTTGGCCTGCTCGGGCGTCATGATAAAATCCCTCTCGATATCCTCCTGAATGCGCTTCAAGGGCTGCAAAGTGTGATGATTGAGTATCTGATTAATCCTTTCCCTGATCCTCAGGATCTCCTTGGCCTGGATGGCTATATCCGTGGCCTGACCCTTGAATCCGCCCATCGGCTGATGGATGATGATCCGGGCATTCGGCAGGCAGTATCGCTTTCCTGGCGTTCCTGCGGAAAGCAGGATGGCAGCCATGCTGGCGGCCTGCCCCACACACATGGTGGAAATATCGGAACCGACATACTGCATGGTGTCGTAGATCCCCAAACCCGAGGTTATGTTTCCCCCGGGTGAGTTGATGTAAAGCGATATCTCTGTATCCGGGCGCTCCGCTTCCAGATACAGAAGCTGCGCTACGACCGAGTTTGCCACCTCATCCGTAATCTCGGCTCCGATGAAGATTATGTTGTCCTTGAGAAGGCGGGAATAGATGTCATAGGCGCGTTCGCTCTTGCCTTCTTGATCGACGATAAAGGGGATTAAAGTCATTGGGATGGTCGCTATTCTATTGTAGCATTATCCACTAAAAAATCAATGGTCTTCCGGAGGAGAAGGTTCTGCTTCACCTCCGCTTTCCTGTTTTCACGATTCATGGCATCGACCACCTGTGCCAGCGGCACGTTGTTGGCTTGTGCCAGGGATTGAAATTCCTCCGTCATTTCCTCTTCGGACACCCCCAGATTTTCCGCCTCGGCTATCCTCATCAGAACCAGGTGATTCTTAACGACCTGCCGGGCCTTGAATTCGGCCTGCTCTTCCCACAGCGCCCGGTCCTCTTCTTTAGTCGGAGTCTGTCCCGCCGATTGGATAATGCGGCGCAGCTGGACCAGGGTTTCCTGTTGGACTAAGGACTCGGGAAGTTCCGGATCGACACTGTCCGTGACTTTCTGGACGACCTCTTCCGAGATCTCACGTTTCCGACTCTGCTCCCGGGATTCTTCGAGCTGCTTCCGGATCTCGGACTTGAGCTCCTTCAAGTTCTCGAACTTGCCCAGGTCCTTGGCGAAGCCGTCATCGACTTCGGACAGGCTTTTCTCTTTGATGGAGAGCACTGTCAAGTGATAGTCGATCGTCTTGCCCGCCACCTTTTTATTCGGGTGATCCTGAGGGTAATCCACCTGGAAATTTTTCTCCTCGCTCGCCTGCATTCCCAGGACATTCTCGTTCAATGCCTTCTCATTATCCTGATGACCGGCCAGCACAAAGATCTTTTCCGCGGGAAGGAGGCGGCCGGTTTTGACGTCTCTGCCCTGGATTCGAAGTAGGACATAATCGTCCTGCCGAATGCCCCGGCCCTCTACCGGTATGTATTGCGCGGACCGTTCTCTTAAGTCGTCCAGAGACTTATCTACATCCTTGGCCGTGACCGCGTCCTGTTTCCTCTTCACTCCGATCTTTTTGTATTCCGGCAGCTTGAACTCCGGCCACACCTCGAACTCGGCTTTCAGTTTCAAGGCTCCCCCTTCTTCCCACGACAGGTCCGTGATGACCGGCGTGTTCACTGGGGAAGCCTGATGCGCTGCGAGCTCCCGGCCGACAGCCCGGGGGGCTATGGAATCGAACATGGCCTCCCGGATTTCCGCCTCGTACATGCCTTTCACCACGTTTCTGGGGGCCTTACCCTGCCGGAAACCTTTGACCTTCACCCGCACCGTGTACTGTTCCAGGGCGGCTTCATATTCCTTGAGCGCTTCTTCCGCGGCAACCTCCAGTTCCAGCTCCCGCTTGGATGCACTGATCTCTTTGATTTCGCTCTTCGGTTCCGACATCTACATTCCTTTTCCTTTAGATATCATGGAGTGGGCAGAGCGGGACTCGAACCCGCACTCCCTCATCAGGAACTAGGTCCTAAGCCTAGCGCGTATGCCAATTTCGCCACCTGCCCAGAATAAAATCCTTATCCTTTCACATTTCTCGTTTGAGGATTTGGAATAAAAAAGAGGTTTGAGTCTAGATCGGTAATTTAGCATAAAATCCCAAGCATGTCAATCGAGCTAATCACTCCACTGCCGGGCTATACGTTCCACCGCTTCCAGGGACGCTTCGATCTCCCCCTCGCTGTGGGCATGGGAAATAGTCCCGTAGCCGTGGAAGGTATGGAAACCCTCCAGCATCATGGCCAGCTTGAATACATTCTCCCGGATATCGTGGTCGCTGACTTCGGGGTCCCAGACTTCCTCGGGGGATACGAACCTGTCGATTTTCCGCCGCAGGAAGTGGACACCGACCACCGAAGAGTGGGGTGTGATGCTCTCATCCCCGCCGGTGCACAGCACATTGAATCCCTGCCGGTTGAATATCTCCTCGATGCCATCCCGAACCGTCCGGCCCAGCCGGCCTAGCCTCGGGTAAATCTGTTCTTCATTCTCGATCAGGTGTTCCAGGAACCTCAGCCCCGCCAGCATGCAGGCCGGATGGGCGGAGAACGTCCCTCCCTCGAACTTGACCCGTTTGTTAGGCGGGGCTCCGGGATCGCAGAGATCCATGATCTCGCTCCTCCCGGCCAGAGCGCTGACGGGCATTCCCCCGCCGATCGCTTTTCCGAACACGGTCAGGTCTGCCTTCACCCCATAGAGGCTCTGGAGGGGGCCGGCGTGGAATCGGAAACCCGATATCACCTCATCCAAGATCAGGAGGGAACCATATTCCTTAGTAAGCGCCCTGGCACGCGAGATATACTCTCTTCGGCCAAAGATAAAACCACCGGCCCCAATAAACGGCTCCATGATCAGACATGAGATCCTGTCTCCGAAGCGTACGAATTTGTCCTCTAGGTCGGCGGTGTTGTTGAATTCGCTCATGACAAGGTTGGCGTTCAGCTCCGCCGGAAGACCGGCAGATTCGACCTGAGTGAGGCCCCCCTTGAATTCAGAGATCCCCTTGAGCACGTAGGGCTGTGCCCCGTGCCATCCGCCCCCGATCTTGAGGACCATGTCCCGGCCCGTGAAAGACCGGGCCAGCATTATGGCATACATGGTGGCCAGGGTCCCGCTGGTGGTGAAACGGATCTTGCCGCCCCCCAAGCGCCCCAGGATCAGCCGAGCCAGCTCACTCTGGTAGGTCCCGGGGAACCCGGTGGCCAGCCCCTGGCCTTTCCGGAAGTGATCTGCCAGGGCCTCCAGCACTACGGGGGGGTTGTGACCCAGGATGTTCCCGAAATGTCCTTGCCAGAAATCGATGTATGTGTGACCATCGATATCCGTGATCCTGGAACCATCGGCTCGGGAATCGTAAAACGGGAAGGGAGAGAAAAGCCTCAGGTTATGACTGCCTCCCCTGACCTGGAGCCGAGAGGCCTCACGGAAGTGGCGTTCGGAAATGGGGTGGTTTCGTGTGTACTCCTGTCTGAGCTTTTGGAATAATCTCTCTTTCTCCATGCCCTCTATTTGATGTGTTTACTCAGCCGCTGCGCCAGGCTGGGATCGATTTTTTGCAGGGTGGCGTAGACCTCCCGGGCGCTGGCATAGTCCTTGAGATTGAGATAGGCGATGGCGAGATTGTAGTGGCCATTCCCGTTCTGAGGCTCGAGCTCGATGACCTTGAGCAAGGGCTCCACCGCCGGCGACCATCTTTTCAGCTGCATGTTGCATATACCCAGGAATAGCCAACCCTGAGAATTATCCGGTAAGATCTCGACCAGCTTCTGGAAGACCGGGATCGCCGCCTTGTAGTTCTTCATCTGGTAATAGATATTCCCCAGGTTGATATAGGCGTAGTCAAAACCCGGGTTCAGCTCGATGGCCTTGTTCAGGGCGGCGATGGCTTCTTCGTATCTCTTCTGGTTGGAATTCATGATCCCCAGGTTGTAATAGGCCTCAGGATTGTTGGGATCCTGATCTATCATCTTCTGAGCCGCTGCAATGGCCTTATCAGGCATCTTGGCCTCGTCATACATGCGGACGATGATGTTGTAGTAGATCTTCGCGTCGTTCGGGCTCAGCTGTGCCAGTTCTTCGTACTTGGCCGCCGCCTCGTCAAACATGCCTGCTTTTTCCATAACCTGGGCCAGCTTGGAGTTCTTGTGCACGCTCTGCGGGTCGATGTCCACCGCCTGCTGGAACAACCGCACCGCATCCGGGTACCGTTCCAGTTCCATGTAGCATTCGCCCAGCTCAAAGTGGCTTTCGCCGGGCGTCTGAGTCTCGGTCGCCAGGAATTTTTCGTATGCCGCCGCGGCCTTGTCGAAGATCCTCTGTTCCCGATAGGCCCGCCCGATAAGATGATTGGCCTCAGCGTTTTGAGGGTCCATCTGCACGGCCCGTTCCAGCTGCGGCACCGCATCCGTCCATTTCATCATGTTGATGTATACCTGGCCGAGCCCGAAATGGGCTTCCGCGTCGCTGGGATCGAGCTGCTGGATCTTTTTATAAGTTTCCACGGCTGACGAGAAATCCCTCTGCTTGGTCTGTATCCGGGCCAGCAACTGGTAGGTTTGAAGGTCATCGGGTTTGAACTTCAAGTATTGCTTGAGATACTTGGACGCCTTGCTGGTGCTTTGCACGGCCCCGAACAAACGGGAGGCCAGGAAGACCCCCTCCTCTGTTGCGAAGTAATCCACGGCTTCCTGGCGCTTGAATCTGGTGACATTCCCCGTGGCGCTCAAGGTGCTTGTCAGGCTGCCCGGCAGCACGAATTTGGATGACATGTCTATGAACGTCAGGATGCCCACGACCACCCCGTTCTCATCAAAGACCGGAGCGCCGCTGGCTGTCTCCGGCGCAGAGATGCTGGTATCCGCCACCTGTTTGCCGGAGCCGTATTCCGCCAGGTTTATGATCTTTCCCTCATAAGACTGGACCTGTCCGGCCTCGTTGCATCCGATTACATACAACTTACTTCCGAACTTGACGGTCTCGAAGCCGGCCGGTGTCAGAGTCGGGGCCTTGCTCTTGATCCTGACAATGGCCAGGTCGCTTGATTTATCGAACGATATGATGCCCTCTATCTTGACTTTCTTGCCTTTGATGTCCAGGCCCTCTGCATTCTTGGCCTCACTCAAAAGATGGTAATTGGTGATCATAAGGTCTTTTCCGATCACAAAGCCGGTGCCCCGGCTGATCTCCATCTTGTCTTCGTCCTGCCCCATCACAAGGATCACGCTGGCTTTGTTTTTCTCGAAAATCGCTCCTCCTCCCTCGGACTGAGGATAGAGCGAGATCACCGAGACACAGAAAAAAATGAATCCCAGAAGGCCGGCTGCCCGTCGCATGTTTCGCATCTTTACCTCCATCTGCGCATGTATGTATAAAGACACCTCCAATTTACACTTTCTCTCCGGCTCATGTCAAATTTATTACCCCTGCAGGAAGCATCCTCAATTCCTTGAGTATAGAATTGCCCAGGTATTTTTTGAGGAACCTGCCTTGCTCCCACGCAGGCTCCTTTTCGCCTACGATGTTGCCACGACCTGCTACCACAAAACATACATTCAAAGCCCAATATTACGGAATTGAGGATGCTTCCGCCCCAGCATGGACTGACGAGAGAAAATAAGGGGGAGGGTCGCTGATCGCTCGAAATGTTCATGCTGTTGGTGGGGTGGGAATAATTGAGGGGGAGGCAAATTACGGGGCTGCCTCCCAGCTGTGAGGAGGGTGGGAAAATTGGTGGGGAGGGTCGCTGATCGCTCGAAACGTTCATGCTATTGGTGGGGTGGGAATAATTGAGGGGGAGGGACTGGAAGGCCTTGACAAGTACGGGGAGTTGGCCTAGTCTGAGGCCGTGCTGAACACGGACCCTCACAGGGAAGATTTCCGCATGTCAGAGGCACCCGGAGCCGCCTCGCAATGGGTCGTCGGAGCCGTGATAGCGGGCGTTCTGGTGTCCCTATCGATTTGGATCGCACTCATCTCCCTGGCTCCATATCTCAGGTCGATCGGGTCGCCATGGAACTCTCTGGTCTACGCTGTATTCGCCCCCACCTGTCATCAGATCGATACCCGCTGCCTGCATATCTTCGGATTCCCCATGGCCGTGTGCGCCCGCTGCCTGGGAATATACCTGGGCTTCCTGTGCGGCACCTGCCTTTTTCCCTGGCTGGGCCCAGTGCCCTCAAGGCTGCCCGGGCCGCGGACATTCGTTATCTTCACCCTGCCTATCGCATTGGATACGGCCGGCAATATGCTGGCTCTGTGGCAGACGCCTTCCCCACTCCGGTTGGCCTTGGGCATTTTCTGGGGCCTAATCCTCCCCTATTACCTGGTCCCCGGCCTGGCGGACCTCCTGGGAAGACGCACACGAATATTTTGCTTGAAATGAACCTCACTAAACAATAGAATAGGACAAACTTTGGTGGAGCAAGCCTGATGAACAATCAAAGACCGGGGATGTTTATGCCCGCCCTGATCGGGGGGGCGATAGCCGGCATCCTCACGGGAATTCCGCTGGTCAACTGTTTCTGCTGTCTCTGGATCGTGGGGGGCGGGGCCATCGCCGCCTATTTCCTGATCAAAGACTCGACCGTGGAGCTTAAGGCCGGTGACGGGGCCATCGTCGGCATCTTTACCGGCATGGTGGCTGCGGTCGCCGCCTTTTTGATCAGTATTCCCCTGGCTCCCCTGGATAGCGCCATCGCGCGCAGCATGATGGATTGGGCTGCCGAATACACAGACCAGATGCCCGAATTCTGGGAATCGCTGATGCAGGGCGAGGGTTTAGAATCTTCTTTTCCCTTCATGGCGCTGGAGTTTTTTATCAACATCGTGGTCTTTTCCGCCCTGGGGGCCCTGGGAGGGATCATAGGGATCTCGCTGTTCAAGAAGAAAACCGCTCCGCCCGCACAGGGGGTGATCGATGTTCCTAAAGACTAAGTCCAGACTGAGACCTCAGATCATCATCAATCCTGAATCCGATAAGGGCCGGACAGGAAAGAGATGGAAATACATCAAGGAAGCCCTGCGTACCATTTTTAACGAATATCGCTACGAATTCACGGAAAAACCTTTCCATGCCACTGAGATCTCCAGGTCGGCCATCATGGACGGCACCGAGCTCATCGTGGGCATCGGCGGCGATGGGACCATGAATGAAATCGCAAATGGTTTCTTTGAAAACGACCGCATCCTGAATCCCGATACAGCCCTGGGCGTTGTCCCTTCGGGGACCGGGTCCGACCTGAGCCGGAGCCTGCGCATTCCTCAGAGCCTCCGAAAAGCCCTGGAACTTATCACAGAGGTGCCTTCCCATGACATCGATGCCGGCAAGGTCACGTTCTGTGATCACAGCGGTGCTGAGTGTGAACGGTTTTTTTTAAACATATCCGACTTCGGGATCGGGGGGGAAGTTGTCCGTCACATGAACCTGAAAAAGATGGAGAAAAAAAAATCTTCCTATCTCAGGAGCACGATCTCCACTTTTATACAGTATAGGATGAAAAGGCTCCGGATCAATGTCGATGGGAGGGACCTGCCTGAAGGTGAATACATGATGGGCGCCATCGCCAACGGACAGATATTCGGTAGAGGGATGAAAGCCGCCCCCGATGCGCAGCTGGATGACGGGCTGTTCGACCTGCTGCTGGTCAAGGGCATGAAGCTGATAGAGTTCCTCCGCACGGTGCGGCGCCTGTACTCCGGGACCCATCTCCCCCATCCCAAGATAGATCTCCTGCGCTGTAAGGCAGTTGAGGTCACCTCAGCGATAGACATCGGTCAGGAGGTTTACATCGAGGTGGACGGTGAGCAGGTCGGCAAGGTCCCTGCCCGTTTTGAGATACTGCCCCAGTGCTTTCCCATCAAAGCCAACCTCTAATCTTTCTTTTTGCGCCTGGCCAGGTGCCGCTGGTAGCTCAGATAGTCGTTGGTGAGCACGGTACGGCCCTTCTCGTCCACATACCGGTAGATCTCGCTGCTGCTCGTGATGATGCTCTTTCTGTATCCGCTCCGCTTGATCTTGCCGATGTAATCGATGGTCTCCCTGTAGGGGGGTATGCCCCCATACTTTGCTACCGCGGACTGTCCCGCATTATAGGCCGCAAGTACCAGGTTGGTGTTGCGTTCGTAGAGATTCATGAGGTCCCTGAGATATTTCACGCCCCCTTCTATATTCTCCGTGGGATCGAATACGTCTTCCACGCCGTACTGCCGGGCCGTAGCGGGCATGAGCTGCATCAGGCCCATGGCCCCTTTGCTGGATACGGCCTTCGGGTTGTAATCGGATTCCACCTTTATGATGGAGTGGATGAGCTCGGCCGGTACCCCGTATTCCCGAGCCATGACCGTGACGATCCCATTGTATTCGGCTTTCGAGCCCTGGACGGCCTGCAGCGGGTATGCGCCTGCCAGTAAGGCTAAGCCCAGCCCCAGAACATAATCCTGCAGGGTGCGTTTCCTCATGGTCCCTCTGAGCGGAATTCTGACAAATTCACGCGGACAAATCAATCCCCCTTAGGGGTGATTTTAACCGCCGCATAGACCTCCTGCAGGGAGCGTTCCAGTCCCTGCGGCTGCGAACCCCCGGCCTGGGCGAAATCGGCTCTCCCGCCGCCTCCCCCTTTTACCAGAGGGGCGATCCTGCGGATGATATCATCGGCCCTGACCCGCGCCATCAGGTCTTTGGTGACGGCCGCGACCAGCATCGCCTTACCCTGGCTCTCGGCCCCCAGGACCACCACTCCCGAACCCAGCCTCTGCCTGAGGACATCGGCCAGGTCACGCAGCTCCGACATGTCCAACCCCTCCACCCTTTTCGTGAGCACGGGAATCCCACCCACGTCCCTGATCTCTTCCTTTTCCTCCTGAAAATCCCGATTGACGATCTTATGCCGGAGGGATTTCAGTTCTTTTTCGCTCTCTTTCAGCGCCTTTTTCAGTCTTTCCAGCTGGGACAGGAGGTCCGGGCGAGCTGAGCTCAGGGAGGTCTGCACATCCTCCAGCAGGTCTTCGTTCTCCTGAACATGGCGCAGGGCTGCTTCCCCGGTAACCGCCTCAATGCGCCGCATCCCCGCCGCGATGCTGCTCTCGGACAGGATCTTGAAGAGCCCGATCTCCCCGGTGTTATGGGCATGCACGCCTCCGCACAGCTCGCGGCTGAATCCATCGATCACGACAACACGAACCTGTTCCCGGTATTTTTCCTCGAAGATAGCCATGGCTCCGGAAGCGATGGCCTCTTCCAGTGAGGTCACCTCGCTATGGACCGGGATGGCATCCTGCACCTTGCCGTTCACCAAGACCTCGATGCCGTGCCTTTCGCTGAGGCTCAGAGGGGAAAAATGGGTGAAATCGAAGCGGAACCTGTCATGGGCCACCAGAGATCCGGCCTGCTTGACATGGTCGCCCAGGATCTGACGGAGCGAGGCATGCAGGAGGTGCGTGGCGGTGTGGTTCTTACGAATGGCCTGCCGTTTGGAGCTATCCACTGCCGCCTCCACATGGTCATTCACCCGGATGCTCCCGGATAAAACTCGGACCTTGTGCGCGATGAGACCCGGCAGGGGCGCCTCGGTGTTCTCTACCAGGGCGGAAAAATGCGGGTTCTTCAAAAAGCCGCTGTCCCCGACCTGTCCGCCGGCTTCCGCATAGAACGGCGTCTCCTTCAGGAAGACCTCGCCCGTTTCCCCTTCCCTGAGCTCCTCGACCTGGGCGCCTGCTTTCATCAGCGCGATCACTACGGCGCCGGAAATTTTATCGAGATCATATCCCACAAAACTGGTACTGAGGCTTTTGAGAGGCTCGTAAGCCTTTATCTCCTTCTGACGGTCCCCGCCCTTCCAGGACAGGCGCGCCCGTTTCCGCTGGCCCTCCAGTTCAGCCTGAAATCCGGGCTCATCCACCGTCATGCCCTCCTCCCCGGCCAACTCCCGGGTTAGGTCGAGGGGGAAGCCGAAGGTGTCATGCAGTTTGAAAACCTTGTCGCCCGGAATCGAGGACCGGCCCGATTGGCGTGTCGCGGCCGCATACTGCTGGAAGACCTTGAGTCCGGAGGTCAAGGTGGAGGCGAAGCGGTGCTCTTCGGATCGGCAGACATTGGAGATAAAGGAGGCGGAGGTCAGGAGCTCAGGGTAGGCATCCTTCATGATGTCGGCGACCACGCCCACCAGGTTATAGAGGAAAGGTTCCTCCAATCCCAGAGAATTTCCGGCGCGGAAGGCCCGGCGGAGCAGGCGTCTCAACACATAGCCCCGTCCGTCATTGGCGGGCATGATGCCGTCCCCGATCAGGAAGGTCAGGGCACGGACGTGGTCGGCGATGATACGGACCGCGACGCCCGAATCGTCATGTGCGGGGAGCTCCCGCCCTGTCATCTCTCCCACCGCTTCTATGATCGGCAGGAACACATCGGTATCGAAGTTGCTGAGCTTCCCCTGCAGCACGGCTGCCATCCGCTCCAACCCCATGCCCGTGTCCACCGAGGGAGACGGCAAGGGTTCGATCCGGCCTTCGCTGTCCTGATTGAACTGCATGAACACCAGGTTCCAGAGTTCCACGAACCGCCCGCTTCCGGACCGGATGAGCGCTTCCGGCGCCCCCTCCTCGAAATCGGGCCCCAGGTCGTAGTGGAGCTCGGAACACGGCCCGCAGGGGCCGGTTTCGCCCATGCTCCAGTAATTGTCCTCCTTCCCTAAACGGAAGACCCGGCTCTCAGGAAGCCCCACCTCTTTCTGCCAGATGGCGTACGCCTCTTCATCCTCCTCATAGACGGTGGCATACAGGCTCGCTTCCGGCAGGCGGAAGACCTCTGTCATGAGTTCCCAGGCAAAGAAAATGGCATCCTGCTTGAAATAATCCCCGAAAGAAAAATTGCCCAGCATCTCGAAAAACGTGTGATGCTTGGTGGTCCGGCCCACGGTTTCCAGATCGTTGTGTTTGCCGCTAACACGCATGCATTTCTGCACCGATGCGGCGCGTGCGTAGCTCCTTTTCTCGAGTCCTAGAAAGAGATTTTTAAACTGGTTCATCCCCGCATTGGTAAACAGGAGCGTGGGATCATCCTTGGGCAGCAGGGATGCGCTCTCAATGACCTTGTGCTCTTTTTGAGCAAAAAAATCCAGAAACGTTTCTCGGATAACCTGTGTTTTCATCTATCGTCGAGCTTCTTCTCCGTTTTTTCCAACCGATCGATCTTGCTCATTTCCTTTTCCATGTCTTCCAAGGCGACATCGAGGGTCGAGCGGATCCCCATCACACGCAGCTTGAAGTTGTCGGGGCTGGAGGAGTGGCGCAGCCCCTGTTCATAAGAGATGTATCCGTCTTTGTAAAGCTGGTATATGGATTGGTCGAATGTCTGCATCCCATACTGAGACACACCCGAGGCGATGGCATCCCGGATCATGATGCTCTTGTCCCGGTCACGTATGCATTCGGCAATGTAGGGCGTATTGATCATGACCTCTACCGCTGGAACCCGGCCGCCTCCCTCTTTCCTTGGGATCAGTCGCATGGACACGACGGCCTTGAGGATGCTCGACAGCTGCAGGCGAATCTGACGCTGGTGATGGGGCGCGAAGACCGAGATAATACGGCTGATGGTCTCCGGCGCATCCGTGGTATGTAGCGTGCTCAGGACCAAATGCCCTGTCTCGGCCGCCAGCAGCCCGGTCTCGATGGTGTCGAGGTCCCGCATCTCTCCCACCAGGATGACGTCGGGATCCTCACGCAGCGAGGCCCTGAGGCCGCGGGAGAACGACATGACATCCATCCCCACCTCCCGCTGACTGATGTTGCTCTGTTTGTCGCGGTGGAGGTATTCGATCGGATCCTCGATCGTGATGATGTTCTCGGTCCGGTTCTCGTTGATTTGATTGACCATGGCTGCCAGGGTGGTGCTTTTACCGGATCCGGTGGTTCCGGTGACCAGCACCAGCCCCCGCTGCTCCATGGAGATCGTTTCCAGGATCTCTGGCAGCAGGAGCTCTCTGATCGTCATGACTTCGAGCGGGATGATACGGAGCACGATGGCCATCGATCCCCGCTGCTGGTAGATGCTCCCGCGAAAGCGTCCGAATCCTGCCAGGCTGTAGGCCAGGTCCAGGTCCATTTCTTTCTTTAAAGCCTCTTTCTGGAAATCATTGGTGATCTGATCCACCAGTTCCCGGGAGTTCTCATTGCTCAGCCGAGGAAAATTGGCCAGAGCTTGAAGTTTTCCGTGAACCCGGATGAGAGGATAGTTGCCGGCTTTGATGTGCAGGTCGGAAGCATCGCTCTCGATGGCTATCTTTAACAGTTCATCAATATCCATGGTTCCCTCCGTCGGGGATGGTGTTTATTTTGTCGGTAACGCTATTCATATCATAAACTCGCAAAAAAACCCATGTCTCTGCTCGCACACAAGTTTAGCCTGTTTCACCGCTTTTGTCAGTTCCTTTTTCCTCTACACTCTTTTCGGCTCAGAGGATTTCAACCTTCTCCCCGCAGTAGGGGCATTGGGCCGCTTTGTATGGCAGAGGTCGCCGGCAGTTCCAGCACTGGTGGTTTATGCGGCTCTCCCGGGCCTGGATACGACGCCGGATGTCTTCGATCTCGGTTTTTTGGGCATCTTTTCCCTTGAAGCGTGAGAGCTCCTTGGTGATCCCCTCCGGCGTCTGGTACCGGTTCTCGACTTTAGAGGACAGGCACCGCATGATGATGCGATCGATCTCTTTGGGGATGCTCGCGTTCCGCATGCGGGGAGGCGTGATTTTGCCCTGTTTGGCCTTTTCCAGGATCTTGAAGGGATCGGGATCGAAGATGGGCGGGCGCCCGATCAGCATCTCATAATACACACATCCGATGGAATAGATGTCGGAACGGAACGTCGCCTTGCCTTGGAACTGCTCCGGCGCCATGTAAGGCGGGGAACCGATGCGGGTGGACGCATAGGGCACGTTATTCAGCCAGACGGAAGTGCCGAAATCCGTAATCTTGACCTGTCCGTCCTTGTCCGCGAGCATGATGTTTGACGGCCTGAGATCGCGGTGCACTATCTTGTTGGCATGCGCATGACTCACTGCCGACACGATCTGCTGGATATACTCCGTCGCCTGGCTCCAATCCAAGACCTTCTTTTCATCCAGGACCTTTTCCAGGGAGCGTCCCTTGATGTATTCCATGACCATGAAGAAGATCTTGTCTGTTTTTTCGGCCGCGATCATGCGGACGATGTTGGAGTGATTCAAGGCGGCCTGCAGCCGCGGCTCCTTGAGCAGCTTAAAGAGCTCGACAGTTTGCTTGTGCGGGACCTTGATGGCCACCAGGATGTTGAGCCATGTGTCCTTCGCCAAAAAAACGGCGCCGAAACCTCCGCTGCCCAGCGAACGGATGATCTGGTATTTCCCTACTTTTTGCCCGGCTAGAAACATACTCTCATTTCCAGAATTGAATCACGAGTACCAGGCTGCAGATCGCAGCCGTATATGCGCCAATATATCGCGTGTCTCCCGGTTTGTCCAGCCTGCTTCCGTTCCAACCAGGATCAGGAGGGTCGTTTTACGGATCACGGCGATCATGTCAGCGAAACAAGTTCTTGACCCTGCTGATGCCGCCCTTTTCGGCCTCATCCAGATTCTCACCCTGCGACTCGGCAAATGCGCGGAGAATCTGCTTCTGCTTCTTGGACATGTTACGCGGCGTTCCCACCTCGATCCGGACGAATAAGTCACCCTTACGATGATTGCTTACGTTCCGAAGGCCCTTCCCCTTGATCTTCAACACCTCTCCGGACTGTGTCCCGGTAGGGACGGTCAGGATCTCCCGGCCCTCGAAGGTGGGGATTTCCAGCTTGGTTCCCATGGCTGCCCGGGGAAACGAGATGATCGCCTGGCAGAAGAGGTTATTGTTTTCTCGGGAAAAATATTTGTGCGATTTTACGCGTATGGCCACATAGAGGTCTCCCGGAGGCCCTCCCTCGTCACCCGCATCGCCCTCGCCCTCGACCCGGAGTTTCATCCCGGTGTCCACTCCGGCCGGGACGTTGATCTTGAAGCTTTTCTTCTCCCTCTGCTTGCCCCGTCCCTGGCAGGCCTCACAAGGAGTGGTGATGATCCGTCCCGAACCGCCGCACTGAGAGCAGGCCTTGGCGACGGCGAAAAAACCCTGCTGATATCTGACCTGTCCCCTCCCCTGGCATTGGGGGCAAGTGGATCTTTGGGTACCGGGTTTCACTCCGGTACCACGACACTCGGCGCAGTGTCGGGACCGGTTGATCTTGATCTCTTTTTCCATTCCGGAAGCGGCCTCGTCCAGGGTGATCTCCATCTGCAGGACCAGATCCCTTCCCTGCGCTGGCCCTCCGGGTCTCCTCCTGGACCGGCTTCCGAAGAGGTCGCCGAAGCCGAAGGAAAAGAAATCCCCCAGGATATCTTCGAAATCGGCGAAGATGGTGGAGTTGAATCCTGAGAACCCTCCGAATCCCTCACCCCTAAGGCCGTCATACCCGAACCGGTCGTAGGTGGCCCGCTTCTCTGAATCGGCCAGGACGCTGTAGGCTTGGGCCGCTTCTTTGAAGTTCTCCTCGGCTACCGTGTCCCCGGGATTGCGGTCCGGATGATACTGCATGGCCAATTTACGGTAGGCCTTCTTGATCTCATCCTGGGAGCTATCACGCGCGACCCCCAAGACTTCATAGGCATCACGCTTGCTCATCGATATCGGCCTCATCTGGGGGGATCGCAGATCTTTTGATGATCTTGTTGAGCTCTTCCGGAGTCAAACCCGAGGAGGGCTTGACCTCGATATTCTGGGTTCTCCCGGTCGACGTGTCACTGGCCGAAACTCTGACCAGGCCGTCTGCGTCTATCTCGAAGCTGACATCGATCTGCGGGACGCCGGCTGGGGCCAGGGCGATTCCCACCAGGTCGAACACCGCCAGCGAGATGTTGTTCTCTGCGAAGTCGTCTTCACCCTGCAGCACGTGGACACGCACCCTTCGCTGGTTCGTCTCTACGGTGGTGAAGGGCATGGTTTTTTTGGTTGGGATCGTGGTGTTCTTGTCGATGATCTTGGTAAACCTCCCGTTTTCCGTCTCGATGCCGAGCGAGAGCGGGGTCACATCCAGCAGGACCACAAGATTGGTCATGTCACCCTGCAGGATGGAGGATTGGATGCAGGCTCCCATGGCCACAATCTCGTCCGGGTTGAGATGCTCGACCGGCTCCATCTTGAAAAACTCGGCGATCTTCTTCTTGATCAGAGGCATACGCGACTGGCCCCCCACCAAGATGATCTCGTCGATCTTATCCGGTTCTAGCTTGGCATCTTTCAAGGCTTGCTCGATAAACGGGAAGGTCCTGTCGACGAGGTCTCCGGTCAGTTTCTCCAGTTGCTTACGCGTCAGCATCTTCTGGATGTGCATGGAAGCATCCTCATCAGAACAGATAAAGGGAAGGTTGATCTCGCTCTCTATGGTAAAGGAAAGTTCCCTTTTGGCTTTTTCCGACGCTTCCTTGACCCTCTGGAGCGCCAGCTTATCCTCCCACAGATCGATCCCATGTTCCTGCTTGAAGTCCTCTATGAGCCAGTCTACGATGTGGTTGTCGAAGTCTTCTCCGCCCAGGAAGGTGTTGCCGTTGGTGGCCAGGGCATGGAAGATGCCGTCGTTTATCTCCATCAAGGTGATATCGAATGTCCCTCCTCCGATGTCGTACACGGCAATGGTCTGATTGATCTTCTTGTCCAATCCATATGCCAGGCTGGCCGAGGTGGGCTCGTTGATCACCCGCAAGACATTGAGCCCCGCGATCCTGGCAGAATCTTTGGTGGCCTGCCGCTGGTGATCGTCGAAGTGGGCGGGTACCGTGATCACGGCCTGGGTGACGGCTTCACCGAAGTACGCTTCCGCGCATTTTTTGAGGTAGGCGAGGATCTTGGCGGAAATCTCCTGAGGTGTGATGGGCCTCTCGTCCACAATAACAATAACATCGCCGTTTTTGGCCGCAGACAGGGCGTATGGAATCTTCTTCATGACCTTCTGAACCTCAGGCGAGTCATATTTCTTGCCCAGGAGACGCTTGATCGCCGATACCGTGTTGGCAGGATTGGTGATGGCCTGACGGAGGGCCAGGTTGCCGACCAGCTCTTCCCCGCTTTGGGTGAAGCTGACCACCGACGGGGTTGTGGGAAGCCCCTCGAGGTTGGGGATAACCCTCGGCTCCCCGCCTTCCAGATATGCGACGCAGGAATATGTGGTTCCCAGGTCGATTCCGATCACATTGCTCATGCTTCCTCTTTTTCCGGGCTTTTTCTCGGGAGCAGGACCTTGACCAGCGCGGGGCGCAGCAGCCGCTCGTGATGCATATAGCCTTTCTGGAATTCCTCTCCAACCGTAGGCTCATCCACTTCGTCGGACTCTTCGGTCATGAAAGCCTGCTGTATCCGCGGATCGAAAGCCGCGTCTTCGCAAACGATGGGCTGCACACCCTGCTTCTTAAGCAGGTCCTGGTACTGCTTGTATATGAGCTCGATGCCCTCTCTCAGGCTGTCACGATCCTCCCGGTTTTCGCTCTCCAGCGCTCGTTCGAAGTTGTCCAGGACCATCAGGAATTCTTTAAGCACTTCGCTCAAAGCAAACTGGAAATATTCTGATTTTTCCCTCTCCAGCCTTTTGCGCAGGTTATCTTTTTCTGCGGCCAGACGGAGGAAATCGCCCTTGAGTTCTTCCGCCTCCCTTCTCAGCTTCTTGACCTCCTCATCCCTCTTCTTCAGCTTTGCCCTCAGTGCCTTGTCCGCGGCCGCTTTTTTGGCCGCCATTACCTGGGTTTTCTTCTTTCCTTCTCTGGCTGGATCAGACAGGAATTCGATCTCGACATCCCGCTCCCGACCCGCCTGGATATCCTGTTCGGTCTCGATCTTCTTTGTCATTTAGCCTCCTACCTGTAGCTTATGGTATGACTCAGCTGTTTCGCGATGCCGTCCACTAGGGGAATTATCTTCTTGTAAGGGATGCGCTTGGGCCCGATGATACCGAGAGAACCCAGGACCTGATGATCATACCCGTAATGGGAAAGAATGAGGCTGCAGTCGGAGATGTCCGGGATGTCCATCTCTGAGCCGATGACCACCTTGACGCGATCCAGGCTGATAAAATCCGACAGCAGCTTCGTCAGCTTGGCCTTATGTTCGAAGCTTCGGAAAAGGGATTTGAGCCGGTCCATATCGAACAGCTCGGCTTTCCCCAGCAGTTTTGACGTCCCCTGCAGGAAAATCTGGTTCTCATCCCGCTCCAATGCGAAATAGGCGCGCAGCAGGTTGGTCAGTTTGTGCATGGTATCTTCCACTCTCAGGCGATGCTCGGGGATCTCCTTGAGCAGGTAATCCCGCACGAATTCCAGGTTCTTGCTCCGGAAATTTTCGTTGATATAACGAGAGGCACGATCCAGTTCTACCTGTGTGAAGTAATGGCGTGTCTCCAGCACCTCGTTCAGGACCATGTCGGAGGTGGTGACCAGCAGGAGCAGCACCTTTTCCTCTGAGATCTTGATAAAGCGGAGGTGCCGGAAATCGAGCCGTGAGACCCGGGGAGAGATCACAAAACCCATGTTATCGGAGTATTCCGAGAGGATGCGGGACGTCTTGTTCAACAGGGTATCTATATCGCCGGATCCAATCCCGAGCTGCTCTTTGGGGAAGGGGACGCTCCGCGCTCCCAGGAGGGCTTCTTCGAAGAGATAGTTGACATAGAACCTGAGGCCCCTGTCTGTGGGCACTCGGCCGGCCGAGGTATGCGGTTGGCGGAGGTAGGCGTTCTTTTCCAGCTTGACCATGATGTTGCGTACCGTCGCCGAGGAAATGTCCAGCTCGCTTTTTCGAACGACCAGCCCGGAGCTTATGGGTTTACCGACCTTGAGGTAGTTCTCGACGATCACATAGAGTATGTGCCTGTCTTTTTCATGCAAAGCGGGATATTTCACCTGAACCATTCCATCAGATTTATCCTGAATAATTCACAAAAAATGTCGTTGTTTCACGTAATATATGTAATATCAATGGGTTACATGAGTTTTTTCAGTGAGCACACAAATAACTTTATTCTCCCAATGTTATATTCTAGCATAATCAACATTTTTTCCTCTCCGAGCGAGCTGATTTAACCATTTCTCTCGACTCGTGAATTATCCCGGTTATAGCACTAAATCTAAAAATATTCAACTCGCCATCACCCCTTGTTTAGTCGTTTCTTACTCTGGAAAAAGGGTAATAATAAGCCGCGCTGAAGGGGAGGCTACGAACCGCCCTTCAGACCACACGGATGCCGGCGTACCCCACGACAGAGCTGTAGTCGCCTGTGGCATCGCCCGAGGTCCGGTAGGCGATGAGCTCCGCCTGTTCGGCTCCCAGGTCGAGAGCTGCGGTCAAAGCGGCAGTTGTGGCTTGAAACCCGCACATGCTGATCTGTTCTCTCTGAACCACCTCATACAATCCCTTCGGGTCCAGGGCATTTATCCGGTCGATGGCCAGGAAGTCCTTCTCACGCGCCGTAGCTTCTTGCACCTGATGACTCATGTCTGTGCTGGCGACGATCAACACGGATCCCTCCTGGCGGCGGATGGCGGCCGCCACGGCGTGCCCCAACTCTTCCAGGTCGGGGAGAGAAGCAAAATACGTGCTGCTGATGGGGACGATGGAAATCCCGGGATTCAGGTAGCTCAGAAACGGAAGCTGGACCTCGATCGAGTGCTCGCCCTGGTGGGCTTCGCTGTTTTCACTCAGGAGAGGGGTGTTTGCCAGGATCCGGTCTGCCAGTTCCGAGTCGATGGGGACCTCACCCAAGGGTGTTCCCCAGGCCCCCTCCCGCATCAGGGCGAAACGTGAGGTCATGGGACTGTGGCTTGGGCCCAGCAGGACCACACGGTCCGGAATCTCCACCGAAGAGTACACGGCGCCTGCGACTTTGCCGGAATACATGTAACCCGCATGAGGTACGATCACGGCGATGGCCGGGACTTTTTCGCTCGTTCGGTCGATCTTTTGAGATAATTCTCTGATGAGCGGCTCTTTCTGGCTTGGATAAAAATATCCTGCCACATGAGGTTCTCTGATCATGACTCCCCTCCTTGACACACGAATTATAGCTTGCTTCGGGCCTCTTGAAAAGCAATGTTAAAGGTTTTGAGTACTTCCAGGATGGGAAGGTAGATTTCACGCAGTACGGGGATATGCAGCCCTGAAAGGCCTATCTTTTTTTCCAGGATCAGTTTGGCGGCCACAGCCACAGGCATCCCGACCGTACGGGCCATGGCCGAATCGCCGCCGGGAATCCCGAAATCCACCATAATAGATTCGATCCTTTCTCGCCCGCCATTGGGATATTCCGCCTCAAACCGGTGCTGCAGCACTACCATGTCCCGCTCCCCTTCCCGGTACTGAAGCTTGGCCTGCATGCGTGCGGCCAGGACCTGCAGGGCCGACTCCGCCTCGTCCGGGATGGGGGTATCTTCCAGAAGGCCGAGCCAGCGAAATCCCTCGACCGCCTGAACAAACTCTTCCGTGCTGAACCGGCCGCTCAGAGACTCCATCGCATCCCCACACGAGGGCATCCCCGATATCCGGATCAGGAGATCGCTGTGGGTCTCGCCCTTGGTACAGTGCCGATCATCGAGCAGGCCCAGGAGCCCCGCGGCCCGCATGAACGCACACCATCCCGGGTAGCGGAAGGTCCCTCGCAGCAGGGTCCGCGTGGAGGGGATGTTGTACAGGGAGACGTAAGGGAGGCAGTCCCGGTTGGGGTATCCCTCTAGCCTCCCGATGCCGGGCAGAGAGAACGGCCTCGGATCCTTGAACAGTTCCCCGGGCGGAACCGAGACTTCCTGCCCCTGTTCCAGGTAGCGTGCCGGGCTCCTGCTGGCCGCCAGTACGCCCATGGGGCTCCAGGAGAATTTGTATCCCAGCGGATTGGTGTTGGCCTCGGGTGCAGGCAGCCCCCCGCAAAACGATATAAAGGAACGGATGCATCCTCCCCTCGCCTCGACATCCTGAATGATCCGCATGGCTTCCATGTGGTCGATCCCCGGGTCCAGGCCGACCTCGTTCAAGACCAGGATTCCCGCTCGATCGATCTCCTCCTCCAGTTCATGCATCCCGGGCGAGGCATAGGAAGCGGTGATCAGGTCTGTCCGGGCTTGTATACAGAGTTCCGCCACATGAGGATGATAGGTGAAGGGCAGCAGGCTGATGACAAGCTGGGCCCTTCCGATCTCCTGCAGTACCCCGGCCGTGTCCTCAAAATCCAGGGTTAGAGCCGTTCCTCGGGGAGATCCGGCCACCAGAGCTTGGGCTTTTTCGCCGGCCGCATCGGCAACCGTGACCCGGACCCCATGCTGCTTGAGGAGGAAATGCACCAGCGGGGATGCGACCATCCCGGCTCCCAGGACCAGAACCTTTTTCTCCATGATGTGGACTCCTCAGATCCTAACGTTCAGGTGATGAACTCCCGCATATAGGCGTAGGTGGGTGTGAACTCTCCGCGATAAAGGATGACGGCCCTCCTGATCTCAGGCGGCAGGCTGCAGCTTTCGAATCCGGAATCATAGTCTGCCCGAGCCAGAAAAGGAACGATGCGCTTCAAGGCCTCTGAGAAATGGACCGAAGACTCCAGGGGGATCTCGGCGGGAAGGTTGTCGATGGACATGACCACAACCCCCCTCCCCGAGTATCCGTCCCGGATGTCATCCGCAAGTGGATCGTAGACAAAAACCGGCCGATCCGGGGTCGTGGCCATGCGCGTGAACTCGACGGAACCGCCTACATCGCAGGAAATGTCCCCGATTACTCGAAGCCGGGGTTCCGTCTCACGGGAGAACAGTTCCCGGACAGAGGCGGAGGTGACGAAACGGGGGAAACGTTCCTCCCAATAGATGCAGTTGACCAGCAGGCTCAGATGGGGAAGATATTCAGAAAAGACCGGCCTGTAGCCCTGGGGCCGGTCATAGTAGTCCTGCAGTTCGAAGCGCGCGCCGTGAGCCACCGGCTCCACCAGGTGCTCCTCCTTGAACACGACCTTGTAGACCTTGTGGGCGGAAAAATCCCCGCTCTCGACAAACCGGATCAGGTCCTGAGCAGGGATCTCTTCCACCGGAAGCAGATCGAAGATCTCCTGCGCCCCCTGGGAGGTTCGGCCGTAGCCCAGGAATCCACACACGAATGGGACCAATCCCGGTCCCAGGCCCTGCTCGTGAATAGTCCAGCCGACCTTCTGGATGACCTCTCTGATCTCGACCAGGCTTCCGTAGCGGTAAGGCTGCTCAATGCCCACGAACGGGGATGCGATTCCCTGGCATGTCAGCCGCTTCCCCAGGGCCGCCAGCGTCTCAACCATGCCGGCCTGGCCGGCCTGGATCCCGAAGAACAGAAGCCGCCGCCCCTCATTGTCAGAGATCCTTTCATAATCGATCAACGTGCAGCCTGATTTCTGCAGGCGCTTGAGCATGGGCCGGTTGTATTCCTGTCCCTTTATGGTATGTGAAAAAAAGACATAGACCTTATCGGGGGCGATCACGGCTTCCGGTATCTCCTTGATAGCCAGGATCACCTTGCAGTCGGACAGGGTTTCGGAGATCTCCGCCCCTTCCCGCTCATACTCCCGGTCCGAGAAGACTCGGATGTCCGAGGGCTGCACGCACATACGCAGCTCCTGCCGTCGAATAAGCTCCCGGACATGAGTGGGCACCAGTGGCGCTCTCCTCTCCCAGGGATTTTTGTCTTCTCTTCGGATTCCGATGCAGTGGGATTTCATGACATATATTCCATATCTACGGAAAGGGTGGATTATGGCATATCCGGCCCAAAATTGAAACCCATTCCAGCCGGGTGGGAAGCCGATGTCTTACAGCATTTCAGTGGATGGTAGGGTGGGTATCATAGTGGGGGCGGGTCAGCCGATGTCTTACAGCATTTCAGCGGATGGTAGGGTGGGTATCATAGTGGGGGCGGGTCGGTTGGGTTGACCGAGCTGATGATATTATCAATAATTAGAGACATGATCCGATTCTTCAACACCATGAGCGGAAAGCTCGATGAGTTTCGTCCTCTAGAAGAGGGAGTGGTCAAGCTGTATACCTGCGGTCCCACGGTCTATGATTATGCTCACATCGGGAATTTTCGCGCCTACATCTTCGAAGACCTGCTCAAGCGTTTCCTCTTGTTCAAGGGATATAAAGTCAAGCACGTCATGAACATCACCGATGTTGAGGACAAGATAATCCGGGCCGCCACCGAATTGGGAGTCAGCCTGCAGCAGTACACGAAAAACTACACGGACGCATTCTTCCAGGATCTGGAACGGCTCAACATCCTGCCCGCAGACGTCTACCCGCGCGCCACCGAGCACATTCCCGAGATGGTGGAGATGGTCCGGGCCCTGCTGGACAAGGGATTCGCCTACCACAAGGACGGCAGTTATTATTTCGATATCTCTCGTTTCCCGGATTACGGCCGCCTGTCCAAGATCGACATGGACGCACGCAAAGTCGGTGTCCGCATCGATTCCGACGAATATGAAAAAGAGAGTGTGCACGATTTCGCTCTTTGGAAAGCTCAGAAAGAGGGCGAATTCTTCTGGGATACGGAACTCGGACCGGGGCGGCCGGGCTGGCATATCGAGTGTTCGGTGATGAGCTCCAAATATCTGGGCGATTCTTTCGATATCCACTGCGGAGGAGTGGACAACATTTTTCCGCATCACGAAAACGAGATCGCCCAGTCCGAAGCCTATTCAGGCAAGCGGTTCGTCCGCTACTGGCTCCACTGTCAGCACCTGGTGCGCGACGGACAGAAGATGTCGAAATCCCAAGGCAACACCATCTCCATCCGGGAACTCACGACCGAGCATGGGGCCGATCCGATGGCTCTCAGACTCCTTCTGCTCTCGACTCACTACCGCAAGATGCTAAATTTCACCTTCGACGCCCTGCATCAGGCAGGATCGTCGCTGCAGAGGATCCGTGATTTCCTTTATGAACTGGAGACGCGCTCCTTTCACGAGGGAGACACTGCCCCAGTGGAGGATCTGCTCAGGGCCGGCGAGGCGGAATTCGAATCCGGGCTGGGTGACGACC
The DNA here is from genome assembly GCA_030620655.1 of Candidatus Aminicenantota bacterium. Classification (GTDB taxonomy): domain Bacteria; phylum Acidobacteriota; class Aminicenantia; order Aminicenantales; family Aminicenantaceae; genus JAUXEH01. The sequence goes on from JAUXEH010000002.1 coordinate 28,132, forward strand.
TCAACATCTCCACTGCGTTGTCAGCGATCTTCGGGCTGATTAAAAAAGCCAACATTCTTCTTTCCAGAGAAGAGATCTCTGTGAAAGGAGCCGTTCTTTTGGTGGCGGCCGTCCGCTCTTGGGACCGGGTGTTGGGCATCCTGCCGGCCCGGGAACCGCAGGTCCTTCCGGATGAGATCAAACACAAGATCGATGAACGCGAGCGCGCCCGGGCCGCCAAAGATTTTGCGCTAGCGGACAGCATCCGAGACGAACTCCTCGCCCGGGGGATAGCCCTGGAAGACGCTAAAGAAGGCGTCCGCTGGAAAACCGTACCGCCGGCGCGCCCCAAAAAATAGACTTACTAAGCCCCTATTGTAAAAGCATGTCTCCATATTTTCCTGACCCTTCGCATGCCTTGGGAATCCGTGGGGAACGGGTCGCCCGGGAATACCTGAGACGGCATGATTTCAGGATCGTGGAGCAGGGATATCGGTTCGGCCGGGGGGAGATCGACATTATCGCCTATGAAAGGGACGTCCTGGTCTTCGTGGAGGTCAAGACCGGGGACAGTTTTGCCTGTTCGTTACCGGAAGAATCGGTGACTCCTGAAAAACAACGTCAGATACGCCGCATCGCCGAAGCCTATCTTTTCCAACGCCGCCTGGAAGACATCAAGTGCCGTTTCGATGTACTGGCCATTAGGTTTGAACGGGAGTCGAGAGGATATCGGATCCGCCACTACCGGGATGCCTTTGACTAAAAAAAGGTTCCCAAGGTCACATACAGCACACCCCGGGCCTTAGCCGGCTCGGATAGGCTCCGGCTTCCGAGGCTGTACACGACTTCGAATAAGCCAAGCGGTGAATCGATCACCACCGCGGCTCCGCAGCCCCACAGCAGCGGACTGCCGAGCTCCGGCCTAACCTTCTGGGCGAAATCAAGGGCCACGTTGCCCATGAGGCTGAAATTGAGGAACGTGTTGTATTTAAAACGGTACTCTCCCCTGAGGACCTCCATCCGGCTGCCGAAAAGCTGGTCATAGTGCATGCCCACAAAAATCCGGGGGCGACCCAGGTTGAAGTATTTATAGTAAGGGATGTCCCCCCAGGTCCGGCCGAAGAAGACGTATATTCGTCCCGTGTGCCGTTCCGAAAATGTCAGATACGCGTCCAACGAGGCTTCCAGTTTGTCATAGGCAAGATCGGAACCGAGCTCCTCAAAGCTCCCTTCGTAATACAGATTGAGAAGCAGGCCTCTGCCAGGCAGCTGGACGTTATCCAGGGCGTCCAGGGTGAAGCTTCCGACGATCTGGCGCAGGCTGTCCTTTAGTCCGGGCAGGAGCTCCGTGTCCGGCATAGCGGAGGTGGGCTTCAGGTCTATGGCCTCCAGCCGATAGCCGACCTCGGCATTCAGCCACTTTGCCGGCAGGAACCCTATCCCCAGGTCCAGATTCCAGGCCCGGTCATGATAGCTGGCGTAACGCTCTCCCTGTCCGTCATAGATGCGTGTAGGGATGCTGCGGTAGCGGACCTCCAGCAGCGGATAGACCGGCAGGTTCAGGGTCCGGGAGGTGAAGTAGAGTCGGGAGCGTAAGCGAGTCAGGCCGAACACCTGCAGCTCGTTCTCGAAACGCAGCCCTGACACAAACAACTTGGCGAAATCCACACCCACGATCCCCACCAGTTTGTGCAGACGGTCGAAGCGGAGGCCGAGGCGGAGCCTGCCGGGAGGCAGTTCTTTAACGTTAAGCACCAGCTCTATTTCCCCCGGGGACTGCAGTAACATTTCATAATATATGTTTTCGAAATACCCCAGCGAATACAAACCCTGAACCTTCCGGTTGATGTGCTCGATCTCGGCTTTTTCCCCCGACTGCATTCCGAACTGGGAGAGGATAAATTCCGAGGCCAGTCGCTCATTGCCGGTCACACGTATCGTCCCCACCCTGAGGACTCCAGGCATCCTCTCCTGCTTGTCCTGATGCTTCCGCGAGAGGTGGTGCCGGCCTTTCAACTCAAGAAGCTCGGCGCGGGCCTCCTGAGCTGCCGATTCGCCCGCTTCCCTGATCTGTCCCCGTTTATGACTGGAAAAAAAATCCATGGACCCCAGGCCCGTCATGTCCGGCTGGATCAGGATGTCGGCCGCGGCCGCATTGTCCCGCCTGTGCGCGTGCTCTACCACGCGGATGCTCTGAGCCAGGATACGGTCCGCTGAATCCAGGCTGTCCGCCCCATCCAGAGGTGAGGTCAGGTCCACCGCGATAACGATGTCCGCTCCCATCTCGCGTGCCACATCCACGGGCAAGGTGTTCAGGACCCCCCCGTCCACCAGGATGTATCGGTCCCAGGTCACCGGGCTGAAAAACGTCGGAATGGCCATGGTGGCCCGCAGGGCCAGGGCCAGGGAACCCCCTTCGAGGACCACCGGCCGGCCCGTCACCAGATCCACGGTCACGCAGCGAAACGGAACGGGCAGGAGATCGAAGTCACGGACCGTAGCATACGGGAAAGTGAGAAGCGACAGCAACTGGAAAATGTTCTGACCGAAGATCAATCCTTGAGGAGGAGAAGGGAGCCAGTCTTTCCAGACCAGATCCAGCTGATATTTCCCATCGTCTTTCTTGTTGAAAAAAGGACGCTGGGCGCGGGGAGGTAGGTCCCGGAAAAAAGTTTCCCAGTCAAAATCCGCGGTGATCTCTTCGATCTCGCTGCCGGAGTATCCCATGGCATAGAGCCCTCCCAGGATCCCGCCAATGCTGGTCCCTACGATACAGTCGATAGGGATATCCAGCTCATCCAGCAGCTTCAAGACCGGGATGTGTGCCAGCCCTTTGGCACCGCCCGCCCCCAGGACCAACCCGATCTTGGGTCGTTCCCGGGCCTGGAGCGGTCCCAGGAGCAGGAGGAGCGTGAAGAAAATCCCGAGGATTTGTCTGGGAACCGTCATCTGTCTCTGAGTTTAATAATAGAACCAGATGGTCCTGTAATCACGGATGTTCTCACCGCGAGCGGCCAGTTCCTCCAGATAATCATAGATAGGCACGTCAATGTAGTTGTAGGGAGGGACCGGCTCGATGTTTTTCTCCCAAGGGTGGAACTCATAGACACGGGAGCCGTCCGGAAGCACCATGACCAGCCTGTGGTCCTGCCATGACCGGAGATGGTTCTTCCCCAGTTTGGGGACGTTGAACACAGGTTCATCCGTGCGGTCCAGGCCCGGGAGCAGCCGTGCCTCTTCCTTGCGCTCCTGCAGGAGGCGCGCGATAGGCACCATGTACCGCCTCGTTTCTTCCTTGCCTTTCATGTTGAAGGTGTAATAGGGATCGACCCCGATAAGGCGCAGGTCTTTCCTCAGTTTGGCGGTCTCGAACCTCCGTGAATTCTCCATCGTGAAAACTTCCTGGTTGTAGACACCCATCCCGGCATGCCGGATCCTCTGCACGGCGTCGCAGGCTTCCGGTGTGATCTCGTAACTGTGCTCGAAATGCGTCACGACGGCGACTTCCCTTCTCCCCGGGCTGTAGGCCTCGCGCAATATATCGAGCAGACGGTCTGTCCAGCGCATGGGCAGGACCACCGGAGTACGCGACCCGATGCGGATCCGGTATATGTGCGGGATCTCACACAGGGCCTGCATCAACCAGGAGATCTGCTCATCCTTCATGATCAGGGGATCGCCTCCCGTGACCAAGACATCGCCGATGGCCGTGTGGTCCCTCAGCCAGTCCACAGCCTGCTGCATGCTTTCCCGCGTGGACATGGCGCCGGGATCCAACACCTCATCGATCTCCCAATTTCGCTGACAGTAGACACAGATCTGGGAACAGGTATTGAAGGGTTTGATGATGGCGATCCCCGGGTAACGGCGTGTGACCAGGTCTACGGGTGAGGTATCGTGTTCTCCCATGAAATCGAACATCAGCCCCCGGTCGCGTCTGTTATCGGCCATGATATCGACATAATCCGGAGGAGGGATGACCTGAGCGCGTACGGCGTGGTCGTAGTCCAGGGCGATCTCCCGGTCCATGAGATGGAGATAATAGGGGGTGATCCCGAAAGGGATGCGGTTTTGGATGGCCTTGTCGATCGCCGCCTGCTGCTCCGTGGTCAGCTCGATCAGGTCCTTCAAGGGCTCCGCGGTCCGGATGACATGCTGGAGCTGCCACCTGTAGTCTTCCCAGTCCTCTTCCGATGCCTTGAAGTAGTGAAGGATGCGTTCCCGGTTTTCCCTGCGCCACGTGATCACATCGGGTTCCATTCCGGAGGGATACTTCTTGAAATATTTTTGGATGGTGAAACCAAGTTCATCCAGGACCTCGGTGCGGGCAGCCGCAGCTTCCCGCCCCTCTAGGCGTAGGAAATCCGGGATCCCCTTCTTGGCTTCGCGCGACTCAAAGTAGATGTTGGACTTGCCGGCCACACCCCGGAAGAGGTTGATAAACTCCATGAGGAAACCGACGGCCACCGGCTGGGCCAGCTCCGCGGTCCGGCCGCGGGCCATTTTCCAGAGATTGTCCAGCGCCGAAGTCCCGGTCCTGTATTCGTTGATGGGCCCGATGATGCTCTTGAACACCCGGATGCATTCGCGCACCGTGGCTTTTTCCAGGATGTGGAAGTCATTATTCAGGTCGAACAGGTGCCGCTCCGCCTTCTCCAGATAGATGAAGATCGAACGCCGGGCGTCCTCCAGTGTCGAGGAGCGTTTGATCCGCTTATAAATCTCCGGATTGGCCTGCCAGAGCCGCTCGAGATACGCATCATAATCCACCTCGAAACGGGGTTTGACCATCTCGACGGCATCTGTGAATACGTCATCGATGATCTTGTGGTGAATAGGCTGTGATTTTCCGTTTTTTTTATTCATCTTATTCGGCATATCCATGGTCCTTTTTGCGATCTTCCGGCTGATCCGGTCCCAGGTATCCCTCAGTGTATCCCAGGCTCGAGAAAAAGGAAACCCGATGCGGGGCTTTACCTGAAAAGCGAATAGGCAGCCTTGTCCCGGCATTCGGCCCGCAGCTCCCGGATGGTTTTCCCCAGGCCGGGATGGACGGCTTCCGAGGCGATCTCGCTCAAGGGAACAAGTACGAAATTTCTCTGCGCCAGGCGTGGATGCGGAACCTGAAGCCGTCCCGTGTCCAAGATCCGGTCGCCGGCGAGCAGTATGTCGATATCGATCAGCCGGGGCCCGCCGGCCGGGCCGGCTATCCGTCCCATCTCCACTTCGATGGATTTCACCGCATCCAGGAGCTCCTGCGGCCCCAACTCCGTCTCCACCTCAACGACCTGATTCAGGAACCAGGGCTGTTGTCTAGGGCCAACCGGCTCTGTCTCATAAACAGAGGAACCGCGCAGGATCCGGATCGCTGAACGCTTGAGCAGGTCCCGACATCGTCTCAGAAAGGACTCCCGGTCTCCCAGGTTTCCTCCCAGGCCCAAAAAGTATCGCACACCGCCATGATATCAGCTTCCGCAGCCGGATTCAAAAAGCCTCTTCCCAGCATACCCATCCTTGATGAGAGGTGGGTCTTAATCCTATGGCGTCGGAAGACCCTCCCACTTCCCCATGCGCCGCCATAGGATTAAGACCCACCTGGAGCCATGCATACTGTCATGGCGGGCAATCAGCGGAGCCGGTTATTGCTAGTCCGAAACAATAGCAGCTTACCCTAAAACGTCAGCCCGGTGACTTTCCCCAGCAAGGAAAATTCCCCAATTCCTCTGGCTCTCACTTCATCTTCGAGGAACCATGCCCGCTCGCCT
>JAUXEH010000162.1 GCA_030620655.1 Candidatus Aminicenantota bacterium
AGGTGTGTTCGACACCAACCCCTTGGCGTACCCCTTTTGTGATGGAATCGCCGTGGGTTACAATGGTGATGGGGGAATCGCTCCTCCCCTTCCCCGCGCCGCAGCTCAGGAACAGGACTGAAAAAAGCACCAGCCCCAGTAATAAAATCCCGGTTTGAACAGTTCGCCGCATGCCTCCCTCCGAATCGCTTATCCACACTAATTTAAGGCGGAGGGATTGTCAATGGAGGAGGCGGATCGAGGCTATGTGTATGTGCTGTCAGCACTACTTCAGGGATGCGCTGTACTCGAGCAGGCGGTCGCGCCGCGCCAGCAAGGCGTCGATCTGCTTGTTGGAGATAAGACCTTTGAGCTTCTTGCGCAGCTCTTTCCTGTCGAGCTCCCTGAGCTTGAGCTCCAGGAACGGGCTGAGCGGAAGCTCGATCAAGATTTCCGAACCCTGCTTGAGGTACCTTTCCTGGATCTCCGGCGATTCGGAGAATCCTTGTGTTAAGTCTGCAAATAAAATGCGTCTTTCCCTACGAAGCATCATTTTTGCTCTTTCGTCCTGGCCTTCGATGTCAAGCAGGGCTTTAAAAGCCCTTGCGTCGGACAGGTCCTGCTCCATTCCTTCCAATGCCTCTGCCAGCTTCTCTTCAGTCTTAAACGAGGGTTTGCTCACCGCAGCTCCAGGGAAAAGCACGAACGAGCCTTCCCGCCCATCGACCTTACGGATTATCGAGGGAGGGACGATGTTATATTCCAGGATGCGGCTTATTCGGTATGCGGCAACCATGTGTTTGTAGCTTCTCAGGCGCTTTTGGGGATTTCGCCTGTCACGTTTTTCATCCTCGGCGTTGAATGCAACTCTCTCCCTCTGATCATTGTATTCTGTATCATAAAAGGTCACATTCACTCGCTCTTCTCTGAGTTTTCCGGAGATATCCCCTATCCTGGCCTTGCGCAGATAATCCTCGAGCTGTCTTGGAGGAAGCTGCTCCATTATGCCTGAGTAACCCTCCCCACCCTCATCCTCTATGTTAGGCTGTACATACCGCGATGGATCTCGAAAACCAAGCGCCTTGAACTCTCCTCCCTCATAGATGAGGAATCCCCAAATCTGTCCGTCAGATTTGGCGTACACCATCGCCACATCCGTACGCAGTATCTTTGACTGATAGCGTGAGTTGATCCGTGCGAACGGAGAGGGAGTGTGGGCGAGCACGATGTGTTTGGCATCCAACTTTTCCAACACATTATTGACTTTATTAGATATGACGACCTCAGGAAAAATTGCATATCCTCTATACCATAATGGGCCATCGGACCCAAAAAGCACATCCTCCATAAGTTCCGACAGCTCCTCAGCGGCCCGTGAGTGTTCATCCGAGACCTTGCCCTTAAGGTCACCATTTATGATAAGATCAACCCGCGCACGGAGCTCGCTCATGTTGGGCGGGAAATCCATCAATTCCTCCAGCTTATCTCTCGAAACGAAAAACCGGCCGATGCCCTGCTGGATGTGCTGGTTGATCCCCTCCAACCCGAGTTCGGCGACCTCTGGGGTGAGTCCCCCATGCACGAAGAGCACGTCATTGATTTTAATGACAGCCGGCTTCTGTGCCAGCCACGATCCATAGACACCCTGGGAGGAAAATGCCTGAAGCCTCCCGAAGTATCCCGGCGGATACCGATCGTTGAAAGCGCTGCGGGTCTGACTCTCTGTCGATCCCATACCGGCGTGCGCGGCTTTGAATCCTTCCCAGGAAGACCGGCGGTCCGCCGCCCGTTCAACACCCACATAATCCGCATAGTTTCGTTCCTTCACGTACCGCAGATCTCGGGCCAGGTTCATCACATCATGATTGCCCAGGACCACATGGACCTGGCCCCCGTCTTTGAGGGCCTCGATCTCCAGCTTCATGACCAGATCAAGGACGTCTTTCTCATACTCTCCCCGGCCGATGAGGTCGCCGCAGAGCACGAGGTGAGACGTCCCGCCCCTCCAGGCAAAGCTTTCATCCACCAGTTCTGAATGCCTCAATATCTCCTTAAGGCTTTTTATCATGCCATGGATGTCACCTACCGCGACGACTTTGTCAACGTCCTTCCACTCCCAGTTCGAGACCTGCTCGACCGGCAGGAGCGGCAGGGTGACAGAAATCAGGAGCGCCAAAAAAGCCGGGCATTTCTTAAAACGTATCGATATGTGTTTCATTGTTCCTCGAAGTTCAGACCGTCAGGATTTGACCGGATTCTCCACCGATCTCTCTGACCGGGCCTTCTCACCCACCATCTCGATGGTGGCCACGAGCTCGGCCAGCTTGAGGGGCCGCGAAAGGAATCCGTCCGTATCCGCATCCCGGCACTTCTCCTCGACTTCCTCGAGAGCATGGGCGCTGAGTGCGATGATGGGCGTGCGGGTTCCCGTGTTTTTCTCTTTTTCCCGGATCGCGACCGTGGCCTCGAAACCGTTCATTTCAGGCATCTGGAGATCCATGAGGATCAGGTCATAGCGCTTCTCCTCCCAGGCCTCGATGGCGGCCCTTCCGGTTGAGACCACCTCTGCCGCATGCCCCATCTTTTCCAGCATGCGCTTGATCAGCCTCTGGTTGACCACGTTGTCCTCAGCCACCAGGACCTCGAGGGGATTCAGGCTCTCCTGTATGCTGTGATGGGTCAGGATCGAGCCGGACATCCTCTCTTCCGGAACTGCAGTGCCCATGATGGTGAGGATAGCCCGGAACAGTTCCCAGGCATTGATGGGCTTTGTGAGATAAGCACTGACCCCCAGCTCCTGGCAGCGGGTGGCATCACCCCTCTGCCCGGCCGAGGTGAGCATGATCATGGCCGTACGGGCGTACTCCGGCTTCTCCTTGATCCGCTCGGCCAGCATGAACCCGTCTTCTCCCGGCATCTGGGCGTCCAGCAGGATCAGAGAATAGGGGCGCCCGGCCTCTTCGGCCTGTTCCAGGGCCTTCACAGCCGATTCCGCATCTTCGGCCAGCTCCGTCTCCAGGCCCCAGTTCTCCAGCAGGTCATGCAGCAGGCGCCGGTTCGTCGCGTTGTCATCCACGGCCAGCACTCGGATCCCCCGCAGGCGCTGCGGGTCGTACTGAGGCGGCGTTTCTGCCGCGGGGCGCCGCTTAAAACGGGCGGTGAAATAGAACGTGCTCCCGGGACCGCCTTCCTGGTCCTCCGATACGGCCGCCGGGCTTTCCAGCCAGATCTCCCCTCCCATCATCTGCACCAACCGGGAGGAAATGGAAAGGCCCAGCCCGGTCCCGCCGTACCTGCGTGTTGTGGAGCCATCGGCCTGAGAGAACGCCTCGAATATAAGCTTCTGTTTATCTTTTGGGATGCCGACTCCGGTGTCCCTGACCGTGAATTTGAGGGTCACATCTTCTTCATCCTCTTCCTCGAGCGCAACCCGGAGCATCACCTCGCCGTGCTCGGTGAATTTGAGGGAGTTCCCGATGAGATTTATCAGGATCTGGCGCAGGCGGCCGGGGTCTCCCACCAGGGCATCCGGGACCTCGGAAGCGATCCAGTAGATGAGCTCCAGATGCTTTTGATCGGCTCGCAGGGCAAGCGTCTTGATGGTTTCTCCCAGGCTGTCCCGCAGCGTGAAATCGATGGGTTCCAGATCGAGCCTGCCCGCCTCGACCTTGGAGAAATCCAGGATGTCGTTGATGATCGAAAGCAGTGCGTCGGAGGATGACTGGACCATTTCCAGATATTCCCGCTGCTCCGCTGTGAGTTCGGTGTCCATGGCCAGTTCTGCCATGCCCATGATCCCGTTCATGGGGGTTCGGATCTCATGGCTCATGTTGGCCAGGAATTCGCTCTTGGCCAGGCTGGCCTGCCGGGCGTCTATGACGGCCAATTCCAGCTCCTGCGTGCGCTCGGCGATGATGCGGTCCATGTCGGTGATGATCTCTCGCAGGCGGTCCTGCCTGCGGCCCGCGGCCCTGGCCACCAGACCCAACCAAACGGGAGCGCTGTCGATGATCCAGAGCAGAGGATTGCTTATCTGCTGGTGGAACAGGCCCTGGAGATCGATATACCCATAGGTCAAAAAAGTATCGATCAGGATCCCTGCAATGGGGAATAGAAGCCCGAAGAGCACACCGTATAGGGTGTAATTATGGGCCGAGGATCTGAAAATCTTCATCCCTGCTATGTACCACCATACACCTTTTTTCCCATCGGCTCAATCCTCTTTTTGGCTTCCCTACCTCTACCCTCCCCCATGCACCTTGATTGACATTCGGGGTCCTGTGAATTATAAGAAAGGCAGGCAGGAAGAGGAGCAGGCATGAAAAAGATACTCGTCATCGAAGATGACGCCCATGCAGCCGGGACACTCAAGGCGATCCTCAAGGCTCGGATGGATTTCGAATGCGACATCGCCGACTCCATGAAAATCGCGCGGCAGAAGATAAGGAAAAACGGGCATTTCATGGCTGTCCTTAATCTGGACCTCTCCGGGATTCAAGAGGAGGAAATCCTGGACCTTCTCGAAACCAAAGGCGTCTCCCCCATCGTGTATGCATCCGAATTCAACGATGAAGTGCGGGAACGCATGATCGCCAGAAACGTCCTGGATTATGTCGTAAAAAAAGACGACCAGGCCCTGGGCGCCATCGTCGGCACGATCGAGCGGGTTCACAAGAACCAGTCCATCAAGGTGTTGGTCGCGGATGACTCTCGAATCTCCCGTTCGCAGATCACCCGGGTCCTCAAGACCCAGAAGCTCATCGTCCTGGAAGCCTCCAACGGCGAAGAAGCCCTGAGCCTGCTAAAGCGAAATCAGGACGTAATGCTGCTCATCACGGACTACAAGATGCCCCGTATGGACGGATTCGAGCTGATCGCTCAGGTCCGCAAGGAATACACCAACGACCGGCTGGCCATAATCGGGATATCCGCGTACGGTTCCAGCCTGGTCTCGATCCAGTTCCTGAAACAGGGGGCCAACGACTTCATCATCAAGCCCTTCCTGGTCGAAGAACTCTACCTGCGGGTGAAACAGAACATCGAGATGCTGGAGCATATCGATGCCTTCCAGAAACTGTCCAACCTTGACTTCCTGACACAGCTCTACAACCGGCGTTTCTTCTTCGATTTGGGGAACAAGATCTTCGAAAACGCCAAGCGGCGGAACCTGGAACTGACGACGGCTCTGCTGGACATCGATAAATTCAAGGACGTGAACGACAAGCACGGGCACGAGGCGGGTGACATTGCGCTCAAACACGTCGCCAATCTGTTGACCGGAAATTTTCGTTCCGGCGATGTGGTGGCCCGCTACGGCGGCGAAGAATTCGTGATCCTGGCCATCAACCTGGACCGCAAGCAGACGAACAAGGTCTTCGACCGCATCCGCGAGCTCATCAAGGCTCAGGAGATTGAAGTCGACGGAAAAAAGATCGAGCTCACGGTCTCGATCGGCGCGACCACCCGCATCTTCAACACACTGGAGGAAACCATCAAGCGGGCCGACGAGCTCCTGTATCAGGCCAAGCAGGCCGGCCGTGATCGGGTCGTCTGCGAGTAGGCCCCGGACTGGACGTTCCTACCTCCCCCCTTTCTCAAAACCTGAAGCGGCTCAGTTCGTGTGCGGGGAGCATCCGCTCGGAAAAGGGCCGCATCCGGAACCGGTAGGCATATTCCCCAGCGGGGAGTGTATACTGCGGATGGGGGCGCGCTCCCCAACTGGTGTCACCCCCGATACCCATCTGCCTGAGGTCCACGTTGAACGTAACCAGGTCTCGTCTTTTCAGGTCCGCGGCATGGCGCTGCTGTTTGGCAGGGCCGGGGTCGAAATCCTCGGGCAGGAAGTGGTGAGCGGAGACCTCCAGTAGAGGATCCCCCACCACCAGCAGCCCGACTCCCTCTGCGTTGGTGAGGGCCGCCCAGCGCACATCGGTCTTGTTGCCGTTTTCCTGCGGCCGGACATATGGATGGTACTGCTCCATGACCGTGCCCTGATAAAACCCCACCCGGGCCCCGGTCTTGCGGTCCCCGTAGGTCTCGTGCGGTCCGCGCCCGAACCATTGCATGTTTTCGAACTCCCCCCTCAGCACCAACTGCATCCCGAAACGGGGCAGGTCGGGCAGCTTCATCTTTCCGGTCATCAAGCGGCAGGAGACGATGATGTCCCCGTTCCCGAAGACATGGTACACGGTCGAATGCCGGGACTCCACGGCCGGGAGCCTTGAGGTCACCTCGATTATGACATCCCGGTTGGAGTTCTGCCGGTGCTCCACGCGTTCTATCACGGGATCCAGGCCGGCCAGCTTCCACATGCCCTGGCGTTGGGGCATGTCATTGCCGAAATCGTTGTCTGTGGGCGCCCTCCAGAAATTGGGTTTCGGCCCGGCCTGCAGCAACAGCTCCACACCGGCGAGCTTCAGGGAGGTCCAGGATCCTTTTTCCAGGTCGAAAGCATAGGTGAATCCTTCCCCCGTCAGCACGAGGCGGCCGCCGTTCCGCCTGCGCAGGAGCTTGGCGGACCTCTGTTCCTCGGCTTCTGTCCTCGGCGAGTATAAAGACAGCCGGAACTGATCCCAGGCGACCTCGTGGCCCTCCGG
>JAUXEH010000251.1 GCA_030620655.1 Candidatus Aminicenantota bacterium
GCCGGCCTGCACCACCTTGTCTATGAAGTCGTCGACAACAGCATCACCGTCAAGGACGACGGCCGCGGCATCCCGGTCGGGATGCACAAGACCTCCAGGAAGTCAGCCGTCGAAGTGGTCATGACCACTCTGCATGCCGGCGGCAAATTCGATAGCAAGTCTTATCAGGTGTCGGGCGGGCTTCACGGCGTAGGAGTTTCCGTGGTCAACGCCCTCGCCGCGTCCCTCACCCTGGAGATAAAGCGGGAGGGAGGAGTCTACACGCAGAGTTATGTGCGGGGCAAGCCCAATGCACGGCTGAAAAAGATCGGCACGACCAAGAAGACCGGGACCAAAACCTGGTTCACGCCCGATCCTGAGATCTTCACCGAGCTGGAGTTCAACTTCGAGATACTGAGCAAGCGGCTCCGCGAGATGTCCTTCCTGAACAAGGGCCTCAAGATCTCCATCCTGGACGAACGCACGGACAAGCGCCATGATTTCCAGTACAAGGGCGGTATCAGGGAGTTCGTCCAGTACCTCAACCAGAACAAGACCCCCCTGAACCCCAAGCCCATCTTTTTCGAGCAGGTGAAGGACGACGTGGTGGTTGAGTTGGCTCTGCAGTATAACACGTCTTATTCAGAGACCATCTTTACCTTCGTCAACAACATAAACACCACCGAGGGCGGCACCCATCTGGTGGGATTCAAGGCGGCGCTGACCCGCTCCATAAACAACTACGCCAACGCCAACAACCTGATCAAGGACCTCAAGGCCAACCTCAGCGGGGACGACACCCGCGAAGGGCTGTGCGCCGTGCTGAGCCTCAAGCTCAGGAATCCCCAGTTCGAGGGCCAGACCAAGACCAAGCTCGGCAACAGCGAGGTCAAGGGCATCGTGGACTCCATCGTAAACGAGCAGCTTTCGGCCTACTTCGAAGAAAATCCCACCGTCTCCAAGAAGATGGTCCTCAAGATCCTGGATGCGGCCTGGGCCCGGGAAGCGGCGCGGAAGGCCCGTGAGCTGGCACGGCGCAAGGGCGTGCTGGAGTCCAGCTCGCTCCCTGGCAAGCTGGCCGACTGCCAGGAGCGCGACCCGGCCGGCAGCGAGATCTTCCTGGTCGAGGGTGATTCCGCCGGCGGGTCGGCCAAACAGGGCCGCGACCGACGCTTCCAGGCCATACTCCCCCTGAAGGGAAAGATCCTCAACGTGGAGAAGGCCCGGTTCGACAAGGTCCTCAAGAGCGAGGAGATCGGGTTCATGATCTCCGCGCTGGGGACCGGAGTGGAGCAGAATAACTTCAACCTGGAGAAGCTGCGCTATCACAAGGTCATCATCATGACGGACGCGGACGTGGACGGATCCCACATCCGCGCCCTTCTGATGACGTTCTTCTTCCGCCAGATGCCCCAGCTCATCGAGGGGGGATACCTGTATGTGGCCCAACCCCCCCTGTACAAGATCAGCAAGGGCCGGTCGTTTCAGTATATCGGCGATGAGCGCGAGTATAACAGGTACATGATCAAGAAGATCTCCAGTGAGTTCCAGCTGAGGGCCAACCGGAAAAAGGAAGCCTTGCAGGGAGATCAGTTCCGCCGCTTCCTGCAGAAGATCATAGCCCGGAAAAACAGCCTCAGCGCTCTGGAGAGACGGAATTATCCCTTCTTCCTCATCGACACTCTCCTCAAGCATGAGGTCGACAGCGTGGATTTCCTGCGTGACAAAGCCAACATACAGACGATCCAGAAATACCTCAAGGAGATGGAGATCGACTCCTCTCTGGTCAGGGATGAGGAGCACGGCCTGTATGAGCTCTCCGTGACCTTCGGGGTCAACGGCATGCAGGTGAACTGCCGGGTCGACATGGACCTGATCACCTCGTCGCGTTACCAGAACCTCTACAAGATCCACAAGGACCTGGAGGAGCTCCGGCCTCCCTTCCAGATCATCACCAAGGGTGAGACCGTCAAGATCGAGAACGAATCCAAACTCCTGGACTACCTCAACCAGAACGGCAAAAAGGGGCTCGTGATCCAGAGATACAAGGGCCTGGGAGAGATGACCCCCAAGCAGCTCTGGGAAACCACCATGGATCCTGAGAAACGTGCGCTGCTTAAGGTATCCATCCAGGACGCCGTGGAAGCGGACAAGATTTTCACCATCCTGATGGGGGATGAGGTGGAGCCCCGCCGGAATTTCATCGAAGAAAACGCCCTGGAAGCCCAGAACCTGGATGTCTGATCGAGGAGACCCCATGAGCAGCAGGCTGTCGGTCATCAGCATAGAAGAAGAGATGCGTAAGTCCTACCTGGACTACGCCATGAGCGTCATCATCGGCCGCGCGATCCCGGATATCAAGGACGGGCTCAAGCCGGTGCACCGCCGGGCCCTGTTCGCGATGCACGAGGCCGGGAATTCCTGGAACAAACCCTATAAGAAGTCCGCGCGCATCGTGGGAGATGTGATCGGAAAATACCACCCTCACGGCGACATGGCGGTCTACGACACCATCGTGCGCATGGTGCAGGAATTCAGCCTGCGTCACCCGCTGATCGATGGCCAGGGTAACTTCGGTTCTGTGGACGGCGACCCGCCGGCGGCCATGCGTTACACCGAAGTGCGCTTGAAGAAGATCGCGCACGAACTGCTGGCGGATCTCGAAAAGGACACGGTAAACTTCGTCCCCAACTACGATGAGAGCCTCCAAATGCCGGAGGTGCTGCCCGCCAAGTTCCCCAACCTGCTGGTCAACGGCGGATCGGGTATCGCCGTGGGCATGGCCACCAACATCCCGCCCCATAACCTGGGCGAGGTCATCGACGGCGTCATCTACCTCATACAGCACCCCAAGGCCTCCCTGGAGAAGATGATGCAGTTCGTCCCGGGCCCGGACTTTCCCACAGGAGGATTCATCCACGGGCAGGAGGGCATCCAGAGTGCGTACAAGACCGGCAGGGGGATCATCACCCTGCGTGCCCTCGCCGTTATCGAGCGTGCCGCCAAGGGGGAGCGGGACAAGGTCATCATCACCGAGCTCCCGTACATGGTCAACAAGGCGCGGCTGCTGGAGAACATCGCCAAGCTGGTCAACGCCAAGAAGATCGAGGGCGTGGCCGACATACGGGACGAATCGGACCGGGAGGGGATGCGGGCGGTGATCGAGATCAAACGCGGGGAGCATCCCGAGGTGATCCTCAACAACCTCTACAAGCACACCCAACTGCAGACGTCGTTCGGCATCATCATGCTGGCCATCGTGGACAAGCAGCCCAAGGTGCTGAACCTGCTGGATATGATGCGGTACTTCATCTCCCACCGCCAGGATGTGATCAAGCGCCGTACCCGCTTCGAGATGAAAAAAGCCGAACTCAGAGCCCACATCCTGGAAGGGCTGACCATAGCGCTGGACAACCTGGACGAGATCATAGCGCTCATCCGCGGATCCAAGTCGGTGGATGAGGCACGCAGTGGCTTGATCACCCGGTTCCGCCTGACCAAGATCCAGGCGCAGGCCATCCTGGAGATGCAGCTGCAGAAGCTGACCCGCCTCGAACGGGAGAAGATCCAGAGCGAACACCAGGACCTCCTGAAGCTGATCCGGAAGCTGAAGCGCATCCTGGGCAGCGAGAAGCTCATCCTGGAGATCATCGTGGACGAGCTCAAGCAGATCAAGCAGGAGTACGACAACCCGCGGCGCACCGTGATCATCGCGGAAAGCGTTTCCGAGCTCCGGCTGGAGGACCTGGTCAAGGAAGAGGACGTCGCCATCACCTACACGGACTCCGGCTACATCAAGCGCACCTCGCTCAGCAGCTACCACTTCCAGATCCGGGGCGGCAAGGGCAAGCGCGGCATAAGCATGAAGGCGGAGGATGTGGTCCAGGATCTGTTCATCTGCTCCACCCACAGCTACATGCTGATCCTTACCAGCCAGGGCCGCCTCTACTGGCTCAAGGCCCTGTATGTCCCGGATGTGGGCGTGGCCAACCGGGGGAAGTCCATCAAGAACCTGGTCGATCTGGGCCCGGGCGAGAGGGTCAGTTCGGTGGTCGCGGTCCGGGATTTTCCCGAGGATCTTTATATCGTCATGCTGGCCACCGACGGGAAGATCAAAAAGACCCGATTGAGTGAGTTCCGTCATCTCCGCAAGGGTGGGATCATCGCCATCACCCTCAATCGCAAGGCCGAACTGCTCATGGCCAAGCTCACGGATGGAAAAATGGATGTCGTCATCGGAACGGAGCAGGGGAAGGCCATCAAGTTCAGCGAAAAAGAGATCCGCCCCATGGGCCGGACAGCGGCCGGAGTCAAGGGGATCACCCTGGGTAAAAAGGACCGCATTGTGGGGATGGTGGTGGCCAAGGATGACAGGAGTTTCGTGTTCACGGCCAGCGCGAAAGGATCCGGGAAAAAGACCGCCGTGGCAGAGTATCCCCGGCATCACCGCGGCGGCCAGGGTGTAATCAACCTCAAGGTCAACAAGAAGATCGGCAAGGCCATAGGTATGCTCGGCATCCAGGATCATGAGATACTGTTGATCACCGTACAGGGAAAGGTGATCCGGATCAAGACCGAACCGCTCCGCTCCATCGGCAGGGCCACACAGGGTGTGCGCATCATGAACCTGAGTGAGGGCGACTCGATCTGTTCTATCGCCAAAGTCCGCGAATCCTAATTATTCATAAAGACTGTCGACATTTCAGAAAAATAACCAAAATCTAATTATCGACAGTCTTTACCCTTCGGGCGGGCCGATCTCACGGCATCTGCTGCGTTATGTCGGGTCTCGCGGTGGTAAACCACAGCTTCGCCCTCCATGCCTTCCATCTACCGCAACCTCGGCCCGTGAATAATCAAGACGTCATAATTAAAATTGTGTCGTCACCTTTTACCCTAC
>JAUXEH010000220.1 GCA_030620655.1 Candidatus Aminicenantota bacterium
CATCCTGATCATAGACCTTGATCACGGCATCCCGGTAGTCGCGGACATGTATAAAACCCCGGGCATCGACCAGGATGCCGCTGGGTTGATAGAGCATAGCCTCTTCATCGGTTTCATCGCCCCCGAAGTCCAACTCCTCCACAAACTCGACGCTCAAATCCGGTTGGAGCGGCAGGGCCGGATTGTGCACAAAGACCAGGTCCCCGATCGTCTCCACCTCAGGTCCGGCTGCTTTGGGTGTACACGAAACAGAGACCAGCAGCAGAAATACCAGAAATCCCATGCACACATGTTTCATGAATCTCTCCTCGATCGAATTTCTCTCGTTCTCAGTCTCCAATTATAACCTGAAAGACACCTGAAAGGTTACCCGGGAGGAAATTACAGCGGAGAATATGGGCAAGATCTGCCACTGGCTGGCGAGCGCGCTGGATCCCGTGTGTACCTCGCTGGCCGCAGGCGCCATCTATCCCTGGAAGTACGCAGACACCCCCTACGAGAAGGTCATCGACCTGGAGGGCGTGACCACTGAGTACATCCGCTGCCCGGATCCCAGCAAGGCGGGCATCGTGGTCAAGATCACCCGCACCTTCAAGGGCAAGAGGGCCTTTCAGGGCTGAACACGCTGCCAGCGCTCAGTCCTCGTCACAGTCCCGCGTCAATTCTTCCGTGATCTCCGTGGCGGAGATGATGATCTTGGCGTGGAAGTCGCTCCCGCGCTGGAACTCGTAGCTCGTATTCCCCCAGCCCTTCATCTCGGGCTGGCCGTCATACCAGGCCAGGACCTTGAAATAGATGCCCGTGTCCTCGAATATGCCCTCGAAGCGCAGCTCGAAATGCAGGCCGGAATCGTCCCATGTGAAGAAGTTGTGCGCCGTGATGTCTCGCGCCCTGAGCTGGCCCTTGTTCAGCCAGGGGCCGCTGGAGTTCAGGGTCAGTTTGCCACCCACATACATGGTGGCGTCCTGATAATCCGGATCGGTCAAGACCCCTTCGCCCTCGAGTACCGCGTGCTTGAAAACAAACCCGTCGCCGATGGCCTTCAGGACATTGCCGGGCTGGCCGGGGCCGCCGCCCTTGAACATCTCCTTCCAGAACTTGGTGTTGAAGTCCGGAGGATCACACGTGCTGTAGGTGCCGTAGTTGACCTTTCCGGGTCTCTCTCCACCACCTCCACTCGGGACCCCATCGATGGGCTCCTCAGCGATCTGTATGATTATGTCTTCGAAAATGCTGTCGCGGTGGAAGATCCAGTTTCCTTCATCGTCGATCTGGATCCGCGGCTCCCCTTGGTACCAGGCATCCACCCGGTAGAAATATCCGGTGTCGTCGAACTGGCCGCCGAATACCAGATGGAATTCCAAATGGCCCGGGGCCGCGTTGGACACGGAGTTGTTTATCGCTATGATCGCGGTATCCCTGAGTTTACCTTTGTTCAGCCAGGGGCCGCTGGAATTCAGAGTCAGCACACCACCCACATACGTGGTGGCGGCATCATAACCCGATTCGGTCTGATCCCCTACGCTCTCGAGCACCGCGCGTTTAAAGATAAAGCCTTCACCCACGGCCATCAGCGTGTTGCCTGGCTGGCCGGGGCCGCCGCCCTTGAACATCTCTTTCCAGAACTTGGCCTCGAAATGGTCATCTAGGCTGTAGGTGCCGATATTGACCATGTTTTTGTCTTTGTCCTTGTCGTTTTTCGCAGACACAGCGAATCCGACCAGTAAAAGACACAGGGTAAAAACGATGAGCTTCCTCATTTTTTCCTCCATCGGAATGGTGCCGAATATAATCCCATGTTATTTTTCGGGACTTCTCCGCTTCCTCTTACATATTTTAGTCGATTTTGGCGCATTTTGGTACAGTAAAATATGGAATTCTTTTCAACTGAATTTATGTCTGCATGGCTGCCTTATCGTCTCGAACGACTGAATAATAATCAGCACAGGATTCAGAAATGTTGTCTTGTTACATAGGAGGGTTGCCTGACAAAACGATCTTTGGTATCCTGAGCCAAGAAAATGTACGGGCGGTTGAAAGACTTTGGATAAAGAAGACGTCATTCGGGCATTCGTGGTTTCGCTCAAGGTGGCGCTCCGCAATGCCTCGATATACACCCTCGAACATCCCGCCTTTGCGGAAGGCATCGCCGACCTCAGGAAAAAGCTCGACGACCTGTTCGAATTCGTCATCCCCTTGATTATCGGGTTCACGCCCCGTTCGCTCTTCATCGATGACCGGTTCTATGAAAAGGATAAAATCTTCCAGGAACTGGCGAAGCTGTTCCATTTCCGCAAGATCAAGTCCATCACCATCGATCAGAGCATCAACCCCGAGGAACTGCAGATGTTCATCGCCCGGATCTCCGAACCGGCGAAGGATATTCTCAAAGATGGCGGCCCGATCGCGATCCTGGAACAAGAAGGCATCGAGAGCATATTCATCGAGGAGCTGGACTACCGGGAGCTCCTGAAGGGAGAGGGCGAAGAGCTCAAAGAGATCTGGGTGCGGTTGATGCAGGAGGCGCTGGAAGAAGAGAACAAAGAGCAGATCAATGAACTGGCCGACAACTTTGCCAAGGTCATCAAGGAGTTCTCGCCCCAGGAGATCGCGGAAAATCCAGAGGCGAAAGAGACCATAAAGAAATTCTTCTCTTATCTGAAGGACAACGAAGGCGACAGGTTCACCGAATGCGGCAAGGATCTCATAAAGGCGGCCATGCGGCGGAAGGATAAGACGCCAAAGGAGGCGTTCCAAGAGCTCCGGCAGATGACCAGCGGCATACTGGAGGAGGATCTCGCGCTCACTTTCTGGGGCGAAATGCTCCAGGACGAGTCCTTCGAGCCCCTGAACGTGAGCATATTTTCCATGTTCGTGGAGAACAGGAAGGAAGGCAGGGTCAACTACCAGATATCCAAGATGTTCCGCTCCAACGAAATCCTGAATGACAACAAGCAGGTCCTGGACAAGCTCAAGGACCTGCTCCACGGCCCGGAGAATGAGCTGCTTTCCCCCATCTACCGGAATACCCTGCACACCCTGCTCAAGCAGATGACCTGGGAACAGGAACAGAATTTCGACTACGATCAGCTGTTCCGGAGCACCCGCTTCATCCTGGCCAACCTGTTCGAGAACGAGATCGAACCCGATGACGCCGCCGATCTTCTCAAAAGAATTCTGGACCAGTGGGACCGGATCACGCAGGAGCGGGACTTCGAATACTTGAAGGTGCTCTACGATGACCTGGAAAAGCGCGGACACGCGGTATCGAGCGAGCAAGTGTACAAGACGCTCAGGAGCCGCCTGGCCGAATTCGTGGAAAATGCTATTCTCGAAGGCGACCTCAACCTATACCTGGAGTACTTCATCTCCCGATTCGATCACAGCGCGCACGAAGTCAACGTCTACCTGGACAAGATCTTCACCGAGGGCAAGGTCACTCCCTACATCTTGAAGGCCTATTTCAAATTCCACACCGAGTACCTCTTCTATTTCAACCTGAACCTGGACACCTATGCGTCGGACACAAACCTCATCGAACGGATCATAGACGGCCTGCAGATGGTCGATTCGCGCATCTCGTTCGTGACCCTGAAGCACATATTCACGAACAAAAATCCCCGGATCAAGCGAAGGGTGCTGGAGGCCATGCAGGAGATAACACTGTATGAATCGAATTTCCTGCTGCCGATCATGCGGGACAAGGACATGTCTTTAAAAGCGGAGGCCCTGTTGATCCTTGTGAAAGACCAAGACACACGAAAAAAGGCCTTGAGCCGCCTTTTCCTGATCCACTCTCCCTTCGGTATCAGGAACAAAAGGACCATCGAGCACATCCAGATGGTGGGGGAAAGGAACATACAGGAAGCACGATCGTATCTGGAGACTCTCGAGAAAAGGAAAGCCTTCTGGAACCGGGGTCGCAGGGAGACGGCTGCCGGCGTACTGGAGAAATGGGGATGAAAGACAAGGTCAAGGAGTCGATCAGCCTGTTCTTCGCGGCCGTGCAGACCGGGAAGATCTATGCCGAAAACCATCCCAAATCGCTCGAGGTCACGGAGAGCGCTTTTCACAGCCTGCGGGAGATCTTTCAGAATACTATCGAATTCGTCATCGGAATCGTGGATGATGAACTGGCTTGGGAGGGGGAGGTTTTCTTCGACCTGAGCAAAAAGCTGAAGTCCGTCATCTATTATCTCAAGGACAGGAACATCGAACGGATCTACATCCATCAGGCCCTGACCCTGGAGGAAATGCGCAGGTTCATCGCCCTCCTCTCCGCCTCTAAGGGGGAATTCCAAAGGGACTCGGAAAAGCTCCTGACCCGGCATGACGTCAGGCACATCCGCACCAGCAAGATCAAGGACATAGACCTAGATCAACTGAGGAGCAGAGACGACTGGGACAAGATGCAGGAGATGTACAACAGTGCCCTGGATACGATCGGGACCACGGTCGACAACATCGTAGAGGGAAAAGCGGTGGATAACCTCAACATCCGGTTCGACATGCTGAACATGCTGGATTTCTTCATGGGCAGGCACCAGGAGCTGATAACACTCATCTCCGTCCGGAAGAAGGACATGATCACCTTCGCTCACCTGTGCAATGTGGCCACCCTGTCCATGCATCTGGGCTCCCGACTGGGATTCAGCAAGGATGACGTCATGGACCTGGGAATCGCCTCATTGTTCCACGACATCGGCAAGATCGCCATCTCGTCCCGGATCCTGAAGAAGAAAGGCAAGCTGGATGACGAGGAGTTCCGCAAAATGCGGGAGCACCCCCTCATCGGCTCGAAAATACTCACGAAATACATAGATACGCTTGGGATCATCCCCGTGGTCGTCGCCTACGAGCACCACCGCCGCTACGATCTTCAGGGCTATCCCAAGGTGGAATATCCCAGGAAGCCGCACAGGGCGGCATTGATCGTCTCCCTGTGCGACGTGTATGACGCCCTGGCTCAGCGCAGGACGTACAAAAAAGACTACCCGCCCAACAAGATTTACCAGATCATGGTCGAAGAGAAAGGCAAGCTGTTCGATCCCGAGCTCTTCGATAAATTCTATGCCAGCCTGGGCGTCTGGCCCGTGGGGACCATCGTCCAGCTGACCGACTCGAGGATCGCCGTGGTCAGGGAGATCAACGAGGAAGACATCTTCGGCCCCAGGGTGGAAATCGTGTCCTCCGTGGGCAAAGGCGACTTCCTGGACATGGCAGACAAAAAGCAAAAGATCAAGATAGACAAGGCCCTGAATCCTTTTGGGAAGGGGAAGGAGTTCTTCCAGTCTATTTAATCTGAATTATTCATAGAAGCTGCCGACACTTTCAGTACATGAGGCCTTCTTTCCTATTGTCGGCATCTTCTACCCTTCGGGCGAGCCGATCTCACGGCATCTGGTGAATAATTTAGGCTAAACTGGATTATTCACGGGCCGAGGTTGCTGCAGCGACGAGGAAGTGGCCCATGAAGCTGTAGATGTCTACCGCGAATGGGCTGCAACGAAGTCGATGTGG
>JAUXEH010000292.1 GCA_030620655.1 Candidatus Aminicenantota bacterium
CCCTGCAAAACCATCGACCTGGGATGCGGAACAGGCAACCATGCCCTGTATCTTGCCGGCCGGGGATTCGATGTCACGGGGATCGATTTCGCACCATCAGCCATTGAGAAAGCCGAAGAGAAAGCCCGGGCTGCAGGGATCCGCGTCCGGTTCCTGTCCGCGGATGTGCTTGGCGACCTGGCGGAAATCACGGAAACCTTTGAATTCGCCTATGACTGGCAGCTCCTGCACCATGTCTATCCCGAGCACAGGCAACAATACGTGCGGAACGTGGGCCGGCTCCTGGTGCCGGGAGGCAGGTATCTGTCCGTCTGCTTCAGTGAAGACGATCCCTGTTTTGGAGGAGAGGGAAAATACCGTACCACCTCCATGGGCACACGCCTCTATTTCTCTTCAGAAAAAGAGATGAGGGAACTGTTCGAAACCTGGTTTGTGATCGAGGAATTAAAGACGATCGAGACTGAGGGCAAAACCGCCCCCCATCTCAGCGTCTGGGCGTTTATGACAAAGAAACCGACCGAGCGATAACCCGCGAATCGCGGGAACTTAAGTGTTCTCGGTCTTTTTAGGTGCCCTGGTCCGGTCCGGATTCTGCAGGGAAGGGCTGCCGCTTCTCTTTGAAATGGATGGGCTGTGCGTCCGCCTTGAGCATGTCGACCTTCCCTTCCAGGATGCACCCCTCCGCTACCGCCAGGAGATCGGTCTCGATGCGGCCGTTCATCCTGGCCGGGGAACGAAGCTCGACCTGTTTGGCGGAAATGATATTCCCCTTGAGCTCCCCCTCCAGGACCACGTAAGGGGCACGGATGTTGCCGTGGACACTCCCCAGTTCATAGACACGCACGAGGCCTTCGCTGCTGGGATTTCCCTCGAGACGACCATGGATCCGGATGCCCTCTTTGCCGGTGATCTCGCCCTTGAAGACACTCCCCGCCGCTATGAGGGAGTCATCGTCTGAAGCCCTGTCCACCATTCGCCGGTAGTGAGCGGTCCTGTTGTCTGAAGCCTGCCCCGAATCTGTACCCTGATCACCGCTGCCGGAATCCAGGTATCCCTGTTTAGGTTTAGTTTTTTTTAGCAAAAATATTCTCCCTTACGCTGAAGTGAAGGAGCGATGGATCGTTAGATCCCCCTTCCAAAAGAAATTATTATACAATGACGCAGAAATTGTAAAGGTCTCTTTTTACGTCCCCCGGTGCTCCTCGGGACTCAGAGCGTCATTTCGCGGCCTGAGACATATACGCGTCTGATGTCTATGTCGCCGGCCTTTATGTCCACAAAAGGCCGGCCGCCCTTTAGGCCGACGGTCCCGAATCCGGTCGCGGTGGAAAGAAAGCTCCGGAAGTCATCCCCTACCCTGGAATCGATGTAGAGCGCCTTGTCCACGGCATCGTACCGCACGCCGGTGAGCCCCTGCAGGAGGCCGTAGCTCGACAGAGCCCGGGCATACCAGTGGCCGCACTCGAATTCGTTGAAGGGATTCCTCACGGTGCCGTCATACCGATCACGGCAGACGCGGACGATCTCCAAGCCCTCCTCCACCAGGCCTTCGAACATGAGGTGGGAGGCGACCTGGTATTCGATGCCTGTCCAGACCTCGTTGCTGTAGACGAAGGGGAGAGACAGTGCGTCGCCGCGCGGCCAGGTGCAGAGGAGGAGCCCGCCGTCGCTGCCCATGGCAAAGGAGGGACGCTGCGGATTGGCGTGTTGGGAAAGGTCGTGCTTCAGGTTGTATTTGTGTACGGCCCGGAGGTGGCTCTTCACCTTTTCGGCGTCCGCTATCTCACCCAGGCCGGCCACCCGGGCGATCCAGAAACCCAGAACACCGTCGGACAGGCATCCTGTCCCGTACTGGTATTTGGGACCTTCCCGGTTGAGGATATCCATGGCCTCCTTGTATCCGCTGCCGTTGGAGGAATAGTCGAGGGGTTTGAACTCGGCCTCGAGTCCCTCGGTCTGGATCTGCTGGAAAAAATATTCCCCATTGTAGAGTTCCGTTTCGAGGAACTGCCTTCCCTTTGCCAGCAGCGTACTGTACTGCGTCACATCGTCACCCAGAGCCGTACCCATCTCCACTGCCGCGGCCAGAGCGCCCAGGTAGAAGCTGGTGCACATGCCGTCCGGGCCCCAGAACTCGATGTCATAGGTGTTGTGGTGAGGCTCTTCCAGAATCCCCTTGCCCTTCGGATCCCAGGTCGTCATGCAGTATTCCAGGCTCTGCTTCACCTTGGGCCAAAGGATTTTGAGCCATGCGGTGTCTCCGCAGATGCGCCAGTCGCGGTACACCTTCATGATGCCGCCGAGCTGCCCGTCCGAAGCCGCGTGAAAAGTGTGCATCACAGGGCGAATGGGGAGGTTGGAGCGGAAGGTCTGGTGTCCCCTGTCATCCTGGCTTTCGTTGAATTCGGTCTGACGGAGGGACCGCTCTAGCTCGGGGAAAAGGTGCGGGATCGCCTGGGCATAGTTCCAGACATGCGTGCAAGAGCCGTGGCAGCAGCCGCGGTTGTCGCTGCACCCCTCGAAACACCAGAGCATACCGTCCGTCTGCCGCAGCACTGTGGGGGATTTGAGTATGGTCAGGTTGGCCGCCACGGCCTCGATGACCTCATCGGGGAGTGTCGTGTCGTAAAAGCTGTCCGTGAACAGCCGGGTTTTTTCGCGCAGGTCGCCGTACTTGAGACGCCAGTAGTCAGCCACCTCGTTTATGTCCTTGAACCTGCCGGCATACCAGGGGACGTACGTGGGAGATGTGCAGCAGGCGCTTCCGGCCTCGGGTTCCGGTGCGTCCTCGGGATCGCTGCCCAGGCGGATGTCAGTCTTGGGTACATACCAGGCCAGCATGAGGCGGATGGTCTTCTCTGCTCCGGGCTCCAGGCTGAAGGGCACGAAAAGGGAGGCGCCGGGGGCGGATCCCGGAAGAGGCGGATTGTCCAGCAGCGTACCCTGCTGGATATTCTCCCATGTCAGTGTGAGCGAATCCCACCAGCCGCCCTTGAACCAGCAGTGATCGACGACCACATCACTCTCATCCACGAACACGGCGAAGGCGCCTTCGTTCTCGGGGTTTTCTTCCGTTCCTTCCTGCCACAGCACGAATCCGCCTTTGATGGGCAGCACCGAATCACCCGGCTTCGCTCCGGCAGCACCGCTCAGGCGCCGCATGAAATTCTTGGAGTTGTAAGAAAAAACCGCCTCGATGGGGCTGTCAGTGGGGTTTTTAAAACGATATTCTAAGGCGCCGACCGGAAGGCTGGCATCATCGACGCTGCCGGGGATAAAGGGGCTCCAGCCGGTAATCTCCACTTCGAGCGGGACCTTTTCGTCCCTGAGTGTGACAGAACCGAAGGGGAATCGCGCCTTAAAGGACACATCCCTGAACCTCGGAAACCCGTAGCTCGCTCCTCCGGATCCGTTTCCGGTCCGGGGGCCGCCGAAGGTTTTCCAACCCGGCACCGGACCCTCCAGCACTCTCGCCGTGTTTTCCTCCCCCTTTACGGTGAGGGCCGCGAACATGCAGGGTTCGTGGAAGAATTCCATGGTGTTCCGCACGGAAACGTGCGAGACAGCCCCACTGCCCTCGAGGCAGAACATCCCCGCCCCGATCCCGCCGACCGGGAACGCAACCCTGTTGAGATATTCCCCCACATAGGGACCGTTATAGGCCCTGCCGGACACATCATTTTGGATGCTGGTTCCGGTCATGCAGCTTCCTAGCATGAAAACAAAAAGCGCAAGCCCAAATAATATCGCCGACGACCCGAAGAATCTGGTTGACATGAGAATGACCTCCTCTCTCCCCAATTGAAAGTGTCGTGTCCATAGTATATGAATTTTGGGAAATAATGGAGAAGAAATTTAAAGAAACCGGATTTTCCCGGCCAATAATCTTTCTGGCAGTTTTCGTAAAATTACCCTATGATTTTTTCTAGTGCACTTGGGCTTTGCTGCTTGAATCGAAGACATGATACGACAAAGGCCTAAGAATGCGTTTTCCACTTAGAGGGAATATGCCCCCATTTTTGTACAAAAAATTGTCGCCCTGCTTTAAAGGATACCAGAATCCGGTTTTTGGAAATTTTATCTGAGCGAGTGTGACAAATTCTTCGGCTCTCGCTTCTCTTGCCCCATAATGCATGGGCAGCATCACACTGGGCTTGAACTTTTCTACCGCATACAGCTCTCCCTCATATGAGGGGCTTCCAAATATGGAAAGGAAAATGAGGTCAAATTCA
>JAUXEH010000101.1 GCA_030620655.1 Candidatus Aminicenantota bacterium
ATCGGGCCTCCATCTCAAACCGTTTGACCATCTTGGGATTCTTGGAGAAACGGACCTCAACCTGGAGGACGTCGAAGGTCCTTCTATCGATGTAATACAGCCCTTCCATCCGATCGTCCGACGGGGTCTTGGCCCTGGCTTCGATAACATAAACCGAGCGCTGCCCGACGTAGGATCCGCCCTTCCGGGTAAATTCATACCCCCCGCGCCTATCCTGAGCGAACGGTAACATCTGTTCCAGGGACAACTCCCAGCGCCCGCCTCCCTCCGCCTCATCCCCCTCCCCTTTCTTAGCGCGTCTTTTCCTGGCTTTCTCCTCCTGCTTAAGGGCTTCTTTGACCATCTTGGCGGTCATGTCTCTGGTTCGGCCTTTGGCAGTCTCCTGAGCACTCAGGATCTCTTCGCTCCTGAGCCCGTCGGTCACGCGGATCACCTTGTCGACCAGCGTCTTTTTCTTGGGCTTCCAGTTTTTATCCATCTCTTGGAGTGTGGATGCGACCCGGGCCTCCATGTTCATCAGCTCCGGATACGCCCCTGCACGTTCCGCGACCCGATCCAGGATCTCTTCATCCGTGATGCCTTGAGCGGGCGTGATCCCGGATGAGGCCAAGCACAGGCCCAGCACCACACACAACATAGGCCCCATGGATGTCAGCATTTTGGCTCTCCTTCCTTCACACGTTGCGCTCAATCGTTCCCCACAGCTCCATTCCCTTGTATTCTAGCTGAATACGTCAAGACCGTAAACCTCCGGACTCCCTTGGGACGCATCCTTGACTCGTGTCCGGCCGGCGTGTAAGGTAGCCTTAATCCCCTCAGGAGCGGAAACGATGGCAAAATTGACACTCAAAGACCTGGAGGCACGTGTCGGGCAGGAGGTCGGGCTTTCCCCCTGGCTGGAGATGACGCAGGACCGGATCAACGCCTTCGCCGAATGTACCGAAGACCGGCAGTGGATCCATGTTGATGAAAAACGGGCCCGGAGAGGTCCGCTCAAGTCTACGGTGGCGCACGGTTACCTGCTGGTCTCTCTCCTCGCACACTTCAACCTGGAGAACGAGATCTTCCAGCAGAAATTCCGCATGGCCATCAACTACGGGTTGGACCGTGTCCGATTCATACATCCCGTGCGCCCCGGCGAACGAATCCGCAACCGGGCAGTGCTCAAGAAGGTCGAAAAAGACGGGCTGCGCAAGGTCCTGATCACCGTGGAAAACACCATCGAGATCGAGAACCGGACCAAGCCTGCGCTAGCGGCCGAAGCCCTGGCCCTGATCTACCTCTAGACTCCAGTCACCGCCTGCGGCTCTTCTCGATGTGCTTTCCAATCAGCTTGATAAGATCCTCCCCATAGGGCCCCCAGCAGTGCGGCTTGCCGTCGCCGTATTCGATCACGCCCCCGTAATAGGGATTCTTCGTCTTTTCCAGGAAGCGCTCCAACAGGACCACGGCATTGTTGAGGTAGTGGGTGTCCATGTCCCCGGTGTAGATGTGGATCTTGCCCTCAAGCTGCGGCCCGATCGTTTCCCAGTCCCGCTCCAGGATATAGCGGAGGTCGAAGTGTTCTTTCCAGTACTCCGCCACCTCCGGGTCGATCTCGCCGCTTTGGGGATCGAAGAGCGGCTTGGCGTACCCGTCCTCCCCGATAGGACCGTAGGCCGCTTCGAATACGTCGATCTGCTCGCCTGACCGGCCCCTGGTTCCCAGCACCTGCTCGTAGCGGTTGCGCTGCTCCGAGGTCAGCATGGTGATGCCGAAGGTGTCGCGGTCGGAGGCCGTCGGAACCTGCCTCCAGCCGAATTCCTTGAAATACGCGTTTTTATCCCGGTAGATGTCGATGCATTGGAAATAGCGGAAGTCCACCGGGTCAGGACAGAGGGAAAAGGTCCCGCCGAAGAATTCGGGGTAGAAGACCTGGAGGGCCAGCGCGATCCATCCACCGGTGGATCCTCCCGAGAGCACCCGTGCATAGGGCTCACTGATGATCCTGAAATTCTCCTCGATGTAGGGGATCAGTTCCTGCATGATAGCGTCCCCGAACGGACCCACGTTGGGGGAGTTCACCGCATAGGAGTCGTCATAGTAGGGACAGGGATGCTGGAAGGTCACGGCCAGCATCCGGGGGCAGTCGTCGGAGAGCCAGAAGTCGGAAAAGGACGTACCCCTCCCCGCACGTCGAGACCCGGCTTCTGAAGCAGGATCGACAAACCCGTACGGCGTACGCAGAGAAAAATGCCCCTGCATGTAGTTCACCGGGTAGGACCGGTCCGGAGACTCGTCATAACCCTTGGGCAGGAGGACCACGGCGCCCAGATACATGGGCTGCCCCCAGAATTCGCTCAGGATGGCGCTCTGAAACTTGATGCGCTTGACCATCGGGGTATCCGAAGGGACCGTGACCGGGGGGACGACGCTGGCGCACTCCAGGCTGATGGTCTGTTTCTCCCGGGGATCGATGTGTACTGCGACGACGTCGCTGTACAGGTTGCCGGGTGACCGGTTCCAGCGCTGGCCCTCCCACCGGTCCTTGTGCATCCACAGGGTGTGGCCGTCGGCACGCCTGAATTCGCTGTAGATGTTGACGAATCCCTGCACAAAATAATCGCCGGCCGGGAGGTCGGACATCCGCTCGATGGGATAACCCGGCACCGACCCATCGAGAACAGCAGCCTTTCCCGGAGCCAGCTGCTCGACGTCGGCGCCGAAAAACGGGACTCCATAGGAACTGACCTGGAAGCGGGGCTCCCTCCGGTCGGAGGAGGCAATGATCACGTACACGCGGCCCGTGACCGGCCCGCTGTGCGCATCAGCGGAGAAAGAGACCTCGAACTTCAGCGGGCTCTCCGGCTTCTCCGGGAGGCCGCATCCCAGGAGGCTTCCCAGGCAGACAAACAGGAGCACGATACAGGACGATCGCAGGACGTTTTTCATGTTTTCTCCACGCGTTCAAGGGAAAATCTTGTCCCATAGAATTTCATCGTATCATCCCAAAGCATCGAACAAAGGGGAACACATTATTTGCCCAGCAGGGGATCGTTCCGGATTCTGAGTTTGCCATGACGGATCTTGCCGTCTGCTTCGACTGTGATCTTATACTCTCCGGCGGAAGCCTCAAGTTGTTGGAGGGCAGGCCCGAACAGGTCAAATCCCTGGGAATAGGCGGAATAATTACGTGTCAGCTGGCGGCGGATGGAGCTCAATCGCCTCTCTGAGCTTTCCCCCTTCACGGTTTGCTGGAGTTTTGATACCTCTTTTTTCTCGGCATCCGTCTTGACCATCCCGGCCAGTTTACCAAGGATTTTGATAAGTCTTTTCTGAAATCTCAGTACATCTTCTTTAAAGACGGGAAATCGCATATTCCAGTTCGCCTGATTAATCCCCGGCTTCCCGGTCACGGTCAATTCGCTCCTGTAGCGACCCAGGAGGTCTTCGATCGTTATCTTCACCTTTCCCTGAGGAGTGTTCTTCAGCCAGAAATTGATGAACGCCCCCCTCGGCGGATTCTCTCCCCTGAATTTGAAGAAGGTCTGCTGCCTGCCGATAGAGACGTTCTGCCACTTGGTCACCACTCGGTTTTGAAAGAGATAGGCGTCCGCTTTCATAACTTCGGGAGTCAGCTGCTGCAGGGGAGTAATATCATCCAGGATCCAGATGCTCCTCCCATGTGTCCCCGCCACCAGGTCCGCATCCCTGGGGTGGATGACCAGATCATGGAAGGCCACAGTAGGCATGTTGTTATCGAGCCGGTACCAGCTCTCGCCCCCGTTGATCGTGGCAAAACAGGTGAATTCCGATCCGACAAACAACAGGTTCTTATTCTTGAAGTCCTCCTTGACCACATAGAGGCTCTGGCCATCCGGCAGGTTGCCGCTGATATCGGTCCAGGTGGCACCGAATTCCTCGGTCTTGAAGATATGGGGTTTGAAGTCGTCGCTGCGGTGGCCGTCGAATGTGACATATGCCGTTCCCTCACTAAAATGAGACGCCTCGATGCGGCTGCACCAAATCCCCTCGGGAACACCCCTGATGTTCTTTCGGGCATCGGCCCACTCCGCACCCCCGTTCCGTGTGACCCGGACGCTGCCGTCGTCCGCCCCGGTCCAGATGACAGAGGCATTGACGGGTGATTCTGAGATGGAAATGATGGTGCAGTGGTTTTCCGCACCGGTCACCTCACGAGTCAGGCCCCCTGAGTCCGAAGAGTTCCTCTTTTTGGGATCGTTGGTGGTCAGGTCCGGGCTGATGATCCTCCAGGTATCCCCCCTGTCGATGGATTTGAACAGGTAATTGCCTCCCACATAGATCGTCCGGGGATTATGGAGCGAGACAATGAGCGGGCTGCTCCAGTTGAACCGGAACTGCGGGGGGAGGATGTTGGAATAGCTACTGCGGCTCTGCGCCCTCCACAGCCAGTGCTCCCCCGGGTAGATCGTATATTCGATCGGTTTCTCCGGAAAATTCAAGTCATAGACATCCTTGAAATTGATGATGTTCTCCGGCCGTGGCGAGATGAGTTTCGTTTCCCGGGTCTCCATATTGATCCGGCCGATGCCGCCCACATGGCAGACCGTGTAGACCGTCCTCCAGTCCGTGGGATCCACCTGCATATGAAATCCATCTCCGCCGTTGACCTCGATGTTGTGGTCGATGAGGATCCCCTGGCGGTCACGGCTGTTGCTCGGGCTCCCGAAGCCCCCGATATCCTGCATGCCACCGTACACCCAGTAGGGATCCCGCAGGTCCACACCGATGGCATAGTACTGGGCGATGGCCATGTTGTTAAAGGAGAGGAAGGACCGTCCTCCATCGACCGTGAGATGGGCCCCCTGGTCCGAGGCCGTGTAGAACACATTTTTATCCTGGGGAGAGATCCAGAGATCATGGTCATCCCCTCCGGCTCCCCTCCACGGCTTCCTGCCGAAGGCCTTTCCCCCGTCCCTTGAGAATCGAAAGTCGCGGGCGATCACATAGATCAGGCTCTGATCCAGGGGATTGATGGCGATCCGGCCGTGGTACATTGGTCGGCTCGTATGCCTGAGGAGATACCTCCATGTCTCTCCGCCGTCATCCGATCTGTAGACACCAGGTCCTGGGATACTCAGATCATCGGGCAGCTCGTCACTGGCTTCCACACTCGCCACCACGATGCGGGGATCCGACCGGTAGATGTCGATTCCAACCCGGCCGATCTCACCTTTCGGAAGGCCATTGGTCAGCTTCCGCCAGGTTTTTCCAGCATCTTCGGATTTAAAAATCCCGCCCGTGTCACTCCCGCTGTAAAATGTCCAGGGCTCCCGCAGCCTGTGGTACATGGCACAGTAGAGTATATCCGGATCGGTGGGGTGCATCTTGATCTCCGTGCATCCGGTCTTTTCATCCACGGGCAGGCCGTTTGTCAACTTCTGCCAGGTTTTTCCTCCGTCCGTGGTCTTGAACAGGCCCCGGGTGCCGGAGTAGCCCCACAGATGTCCCACGGCCGCCACATAGAGGATGTCCGGATCCGTGGGATGGGTGGCAACGCGGGCGATCTGGTGGGTTTCCTTCAATCCCATGTTCATGAAGGTCTGCCCTCCATCGGTGGATTTGTAGACCCCGTCGCCCCAGCCGCTGCTGTTGCGGTTGTTGGCCTCTCCCGTTCCCACCCAGATGATGTCGGGATTTCCCTGGAAGAAGGCCACATCTCCGATGGAACCGCTGCCGTATCTATCGAAGATCGGGGTCCAGGTGACGCCGGCGTTGGTAGATTTAAAGACGCCGCCCGAAGCGGATCCCACCAGCACCACCCGCCAGTCCGTGTCCAGGGCATCCAACGCGGATATACGCCCCATCATGTTGGACGGGCCGATGTTCCGCCACCTCATTGTCTGGAAAACTTGGCTGTCATCAACCTGGCCCCGGGCAAGACTCGGAACAATAGAAAAGAGAAAAATAAATATCAAGCCCATTGAAACAGCTGGCATGTTTGTTTTTTTTGTCATCGCATATCTCCCTGATATCCCTTATAACCTATATCAAAGAGAAGCCTGGTGGCAAACACAAAGAAAAAGGCTAAATCCACTCCTACAAACACACGAACATCAACTCAACCTATTCGATCCATCATTTTGGGGGAACTCCTGGCGTGTCAAATCCGACGACTTGCAATCAATTATGGATAATATTAGAGTAATTCCGCAATTTTGCAGGGATATTCCAACCGTGCGTGCACTCAACGAGACAGCATTCGGCCAACCAGCCGAGGCCGGAATTGTTGACTCGATCCGGACTACGTGCCCGGATGCAGTGTCGCTTGTTGCGGTAGATAACGGCCAGGTTGTCGGAAGTGCCCATTCATTATCGTTCTCGGTCATCCAGAGTACTATCCCCGTTTTGGGTTCGTTCCAGCTTCGCAGCACGGTCTGTCATGTCAAGGGACAGCTTGAATCATCTTACAGGTATGGCATGTTCCAGGTCGGAATAAACTCAAAATCCACACCCGGGCTGACGTAAGGTGCCAGTTCGATGATATTCTTGTTGCTTTTAAGTATAATCCTGGTTATATACCACGACCAAAAACCTGATGAAGGATAAAAGGCTCTTGGAGAGAATAAAAGCCGGAGATGAGGCCGTTTTCACGGAATTATTTGAGGTCCATCATGCAGCGGTGTTTAACCTCTGTTTCCGCATGCTAGGCGATCTGCAGGAGACCGAAGACATCACTCAGGAGGTGTTTTTCAAGGCTTTTCTAAAGTTGAAAAAATTCCGTGGGGAATCAGAATTTTCCACCTGGCTTTACCGGATTGCTGTTAACCTTTGCCTGAACCATCAGCGCCGGAAGAGATACAAAAAAATATTATCACTTGATTTTCTTATCGAAAAGGGGAACCAACAAGCCGGAGGTCAGGGAAAAGGTCCTTTGGAAGAATTGACTAGAAAAGAGGAGAAGCTTCTTATCAAAAAATCCATAGATTCTTTAACCAAAAACCAGCGAATTGCCGTCATCCTCAATCACTATGAGGGGCTTCCTTACCGTGAGATCTCCGAAGTCATGGGGCTGTCTGTTTCTTCTGTCCGCTCCCTCATATACAGGGCCAAGCAGCGATTGTCCTCTTCTCTTAAAAACACTTGACCGCGACTTTTTCTACTGCCCCGTGTCTAAAGGAGTAAAGATGAAAAAAGACGGCGTACACAAGAAGATTCAGAAGAAACTGCTGCTTTACCTTGACCACGAATTGTCGGAGAAGGAAAGGGAGCTGGTCAACAATCATCTGCAAAATTGTCCTGTTTGTTCCAGGATGCTCGAAATCTATGATCGGTTATGGAAAGAAGAGACCCATAGAGAAGGGGTCGCACCTCCTCCTTATTTGTGGACGAAACTTCAAAGCCGCCTGGCCGGAATAGAGAAATCCAACCTGCTATTTTTCCGGGTGAAGCTGTCCATCCGGCGCTATGCCTCTTCAGCTTTTCTGGTGGTTCTGTTATTACTCTCGGTTGCCGCCGGCGCCTTCATCGGTTCCCCTTCAGGTCCGAAATATTTTGAAGCGGTGGCTTCTATCCGGCAAACGGGTGACCAGGCAGAAGAATTTGAGCTCGATCGATTCGATATCATTCCTCCGGGCTCATTGGAGGAAATCTTCTATGAGTATTAATAAGCCAGCCCGGTGAGGAAGACAATGAAAATAAAAATATTCACTTATGCCGTATTCATCCTTCTGGTGGTCAATCTGACAGCCTTGGGAGCAATGGTCTATCACCGCATTTTTGAAACTGTGGATGCCAGTCCCTGTGGTGAGCCTGGAAAAGGTTTTGAGCGGGTGAAACGGGAACTCTCTCTTTCACCAGAACAGGAGAAAAACCTTCTGGAATACCGCAAAGCTTGCCATTCAATCATCGATTCCCTCTCCACGCCGCTGCAAGAGGAAAGAAGACTTTTAGTCGACGAGCTTAAGCAAGAAGACCCGGATCTCGACCGGTTGATAGAAATTGTAGAGAGAATAAATCTTCTCCAGCTCAAAGCCCAGACCAAGATTGTGGAGCATCTTCTGGAGGTCAAAAATGTTCTCGAACCGGAGCAGCAGGGAAAATTTTTTAAGATCGTAATGGAGCGCTTTGGGATGGAAGTCGAACAGGAGGAAGGCCGCTATCCCTGGCCGAAGAAAGCCAGACCCCCAGGGACTAAAGGAGACGGATGATGAAAAAGTTCTGGTTTGTTTTGGGGATTGCCCTCATAATCGCTGCCGCGGTCTTCTTCGGCCGGTCGTTTCTCATCCAGGAAAATGATAACCAATCGAGCAGCAGAACCGTTTCTGTGGTCAGGCGGGATATCGGTTCTTCCGTACTGGCCACCGGCATCGTCAAGCCCTTGGTCGGGGCCGAGGTCAAGGTAGGATCCCGAGTCTCGGGAGTGGTCAAGCATCTGCGGGCCCAGATCGGAGATTTGGTTGAAGCTGGACAGATTATTGCCGAGCTGGACGACGCCGAGTTCAAGGCCAAGCTCGACCAGAATATGGCCGCCCTCGAGAGAGCCGAAGCCGACCTTGAATACGCCAGGATTAACCTGGAGCGGCAGAGGACGCTCTTGAAAGAGGACTTCACCTCCCTCCAGGAGGTTGACCTGGCAGAGAATGCCAACAAAATCGCCTTGGCCCAGGTGGAGCAGGCAAAGGCCAATGTCAAATTAGCCAGGGTTCAACTGGGTTATACCAGGATCTACGCACCCATATCCGGGGTCATCGCATCCATCTCCACCCAGGAGGGAGAAACCGTTGCAGCCAGTCTGGCCGCACCGACTTTTGTCAACCTGATCGATTTGAAGCGCCTTGAGGTTCAGACGTTTGTCGATGAAACCGATATCGGGAGAATCAGAACAGGACTGGAGACGGCGTTTACCGTGGACACATATCCGGATACGGATTTCCTGGGAACGGTGACGGCCATTTATCCCAAGGCTGTCATACAGGATAACGTGGTCAACTACATCGTGACCGTTGGAATCACGGATGTTGAAGATAAAATCCTGCGCCCGGAAATGACGGCGAGCGTCAACATTCTTCTGGAAACCCGGAAGAATGTCCTGTCCATCCCCACTTCGGCCATTACCAGGGAGAGAGGGGAACGCTTTGTGACGGTTCTGGAAGACGGTAACCTGGTCCGCCGGAAGATCAAGATAGGCTGGAAGGATGACGGTTACACGGAAATCATTAGCGGGCTCCAAGAGGGAGAAGAGGTTGTCGTTTCATAATAGAAAGGAGAACAAGGCATGAACAATGCACTCATTCAGGCAAAAAACATCACCAAAATCTATAACCAAGGGGCAAGCGCCGAGGTAAAAGCCGTCTATGATGTTTCACTTGATATAAGCAAGGGAGAATTCGTGGCCATCATGGGGGCTTCCGGTTCGGGAAAATCCACTTTGATGAACATCCTGGGCTGCCTGGACAGGCCGACCAGCGGTGTAGTGGTTCTC
>JAUXEH010000157.1 GCA_030620655.1 Candidatus Aminicenantota bacterium
CTCTTCGGAGGCCGTTCGGCCGAACATGATGTGTCCGTCACCTCTGCCGCCGCGGTCTACACCCATCTGGACCCCAGCAAGTACGACATCACGTGCCTGTATATCAACAGAGAGGGAAGATGGCGCAGGGTGGATTCCCCGCCGGCCTCGGCCGAAGAACGGAAGCAGGGAGAGTTCTCGGCCTTCCTCCCTTGGGCAGCCCAAAACCGGGCGGAGCGTTTTGAGGCGGATGTCTACTTTCCAGTCCTCCACGGTCCCTACGGAGAAGACGGGACCATTCAAGGGCTTTTTGAGCTGGCCGATGTGGCATACGTGGGAGCGGCGGTCCTGGCCTCGGCTGTGGGGATGGACAAAGCCGTGGCCAAGTCCCTGTTCCTGAGCCGGGGGCTTCCTGTGGGCGGGTTCGACGTGATCTTCGA
This sequence comes from Candidatus Aminicenantota bacterium, assembly GCA_030620655.1. GTDB lineage: Bacteria > Acidobacteriota > Aminicenantia > Aminicenantales > Aminicenantaceae > JAUXEH01. The sequence continues at coordinate 420 of JAUXEH010000157.1, forward strand.
GAGGGACTGGCGCAAGGATCCCGAAACCCTCCTCCACTCCGTGCGTGAGGCATACGGCCTACCCTTTTTCGTCAAACCCGCCAATCTGGGATCCAGTGTGGGCATCAGCAAGGTGAAAGCTCACGCTGAGACCGCGGAAGCCTTCGATAACGCCTTCCAATACGACCGGAAGATCCTGGTGGAAGAGGGGATCCTCGGCCGGGAGATCGAATGCAGCGTCCTGGGGAATGACGAGCCCCGAGCCTCGCTCCCCGGAGAGGTCATCCCGTTCCGTGAATTCTATGACTACCGGGACAAGTACATCGAAGGAAAAACCCGATTCGGCATCCCCGCTGATCTTCCCGATGACCTGACAAGCGAAGTCCGCCGCCTCGCCGTGGAGGCGTTCAAGGCGGTCGACGCCTGCGGCATGGCCAGAGTGGACTTTTTTGTACAGGCCGGCACGGATCGGATCTATCTGAACGAGGTCAACACCATCCCCGGCTTCACCCAGATCAGCATGTACCCCAAACTCTGGGAGGCGAGCGGCCTGGGATTCGCCTCCCTTCTCGAGGAACTCATAGGGCTCGGCCTGGAGAGGCACAGAGACCGGAGGCGGAAGGTGGAGAGGGAATGAGGATTCTGGGCATCGACTACGGCGACAAGAACATCGGGCTGGCCGTGAGCGACCTTCTCGGTATCACGGCCCAGGGCCTGGGGGTTTACCGACAGAAAGGGGGCGCTGAGGATCTGGCCTATTTCCAGGGCCTGGTGGAGGAGTACGGCATCGACCGCATCGTGGTCGGGCTCCCGCTGCGCATGGACGGCACCCAGGGAAGCCGGGCCGAAATAACCAAGGACTTCGCCGACCGGCTGGGAACCGCTCTGGGCATACCGATCGTCTTCTGGGATGAGCGCCTGACCACCAAAGAGGCGCTCAGGATCCTCCGCGAGCAGAAGGCCGCCCCCAAGAGGAAGAAGGCCCTGAAAGACCAGATCTCCGCCACCCTGATCCTGGCGAGCTACCTGGAGAGCGAACGCTAGCATGCGCAAGGCGCTCAGGGCCTTTAAATACATCCTGGTGGCGGGCGCTGTCTTCGTGTTGATGATGGCCGGCTGGTTTTCCATCCAGTTCAACACCGCGGCCGACGCGGCCGGCGAGACCTTGCTTTTCGAAGTGGCGGAAGGCTGGAATGCGGGGCAGATCGCGGAGGCGCTGGCAGCACGCGGCATCATCGCCCGCCAATGGCCCTTCCTGCTGGGCTACCGCCTGTTTTTTCCCGGTCAGAGCCTCAAAGCCGGCGAGTACCGCCTGAAAACACCCCTCTCTCCCAAACAGGTGATCCAGGCACTTGTCCTGGGCCAGGTCCTTCTGTATCCCATGACCATACCCGAAGGCCTGACACGGCGCGAGACGGCACAACACCTGAACAAGGCCTACGCTGTGGACACCGAGGCGTTCCTGACGGCCAGCGCCGAGCCCGGTGCGGTGCGGGATTGGGATGCGGAATCCGCCGACCTGGAGGGATACCTGCTTCCTGAGACCTATCACTTCCCCAAAGATGTCACTCCGGCCGAGATGGTGGAGGCCATGGTGGACCAATTCCAGAGTGTGTTTACCGAAGACTGGAAACAACGGGCCTCTGAACTGGGACTCAGTGTCAGGCAGGTCGTGATCCTGGCTTCCCTGGTGGAAAAGGAGACGTCGCGAGGCGAGGAGAGGGCCCTGGTTTCTGCCGTGTTCCACAACCGCCTGCGCATGGGCATGACACTGGGCTGCGATCCCACCATAGTGTACGCGCTCAAACAAACCGACAGCTACACCGGCCGGCTGCGGTACCAGGACCTGAAGCTGGATTCCCCCTACAACACCTACCTGTATCCCGGACTTCCCCCCGGTCCCATCGCCAATCCCGGACGAGCCTCTTTGGAGGCCGCCCTCTACCCCGAGGACGTGGATTACCTGTATTTTGTCTCGCGCAATGACGGCAGCCACCAGTTCAGCCGCACCTACCGGGAACATATAAACGCGGTCAATAAATACCAGCGCCGCCGCTTACCCTGAAGCGAAAAGGCTGGAAAAAACAGCCTCATTCTGCTATAGTGGGCTTTTAATATCCAAGAGAAACCTACCTGGTTGGTTGATCTCAAGGAGGAAACATGAAAAACAAGACCCTCGTCATGCCAGTTCTTTTGCTCGGCCTCATCGCCGTCCTGGCCACAGTGCCCCCACTGACCGCTCAGGAAGAGCAGCAAGCCCAACAGGAACAAAAGGTCGTCATCCCCGACCAAGTCAAAACCGTCCTTCAGCAGGGCGCACAGGCGCGCCAGCCCCGCCTGGATATCCCCTTCACTTTCCTGGACAAGGATCTGTACCTACCCGCCCAGATGAACCTGCACAAAGTGTTCTTTTTCAAGGTGAAAAACGCAGATCTCGGTTTTGCTGCGCCGACACAGCCCGCCGCTAAAAAAGAAGAAACTCAGGAAGAACAGGAGGTCACCTCCTTCGAGTCCAAGCCTGCTATGCTTCAGGCACACAACCATGTGTTCCTGCACTACCAGCAGCTGGACGGCAACTTCTCCAAGGAAGCCTACATCCCGATGTCCATCCAGATCGACGGCGGCAGCTATGATGCGGAAAAGGAGGAGATCTACACCACGGGTTATCCCCTGGCGCCTGGAAGATACCTCCTGTCCATGGCCATAACCTCTCCGGACCTCCAGAAGATCGGGACGCAGTATTACGAGTTCACCCTGCCCAACCCCATGGGCTTCACGGAAGAGCTCGGCACTACCCCGGTCTTTTTCATCAAAAACCTGAACCGCATGTCCGCTCCTGAGACCCGCTCCGAAATCCACAAAGGGATCTTCACCTATTCCGTGCTCCAGGTCGAAGCCAGCCTGGACAACGTGTTCACCGCCGGAGACAACCTGGATGTGTTTTTCTATATCTTCGGGGCCCAGCCCAATGAGCAGAGCCGCAACGACATCGAGGTCACCTACGAAGTGGTCCAGGGCGAGGAAACGATTATCCGCTACGCCGAGACCAACTATGACATGGCCCTGGTCAGCCAGCCGCTGCCCCTGAAGAAAACGGTCCTGATCAAGACCACCAAGGACGGGAAGACCACCGAGAGGCAGGAACAGAAGGATCTGGAACCCGGAGCCTATGCCCTGTCGATCGAAGTCACAGATAAGCTGTCAGGCAAGTCCCTGAAGCAGCTCATCAATTTCGAAGTCAGGTAAGTCAATATACCGGGCCCCTTCTCCGGAGGGGGCCCGATCCCCCCTTTACCTCTTCTCGATCTCCGCGATCAAGGCCTTGATCTCTTCCTGCGCCGGGTTGAGCCTCAGGGAGGCATTGAGGGCGTCCAGCGCCTTCTGGCGCTCACCCAGCTGGTTATAACAGATGCCCAGGGAGTTGAGCAGCCCGGCGTCACTGTCGTATATCTCGTTCCCCTGCAGGAGGCTGTCGACCGCTTCCTGATACTGGCCCCTGCCCATGAACGCCCGTCCCTTGATCAGGAAGTACTGGAACCGCATCTCCGTGTCGTCCCGAAGCCGTTCGATGAGCTCGATGCTCCGGTCGAACTTCTCGATCTTGAACAGGAAGTTGGCGTAGTCCACCACACCCTGCTTGTACTCCGGATTGGCCTCATGGGCCTTCTGATAGAGCTCCTCCGCCAGGTCCCATTTCTGGGTTTCTTCCGCCTGGCCGGCCAGCGAGAAGAAATAGAGATAGTTGCGGGAAAGCGGGAACGCCTTGGCTTGAGCGATGGGATGGGCCAGCACGGCCTGGGTCGAGACCGTGAAGCCGGTCTTTTTCTGGTCCAGGGTCTGGCCCTCTCCGTCTATCAGGAACAGCTCCATCTCGTAGTAGTCCGGGGGAAGTTCGCTCCCAACGATCTCCTGAGTGACCGTCAGGGTCCTGCGGAAGGGGATATTCCGCAGGTTCACATCGAAGGCCTTGACGGTCGGATCGACGGGTTTCAATCCCTTGATCTCGACCCGGAGCTTCCCGTTTTCCCAGAGGCTCTGGATCACGTTCGACACATTGAGCAGGAACGAGATGTTCTCGGCGGCCGCAAAGGTATACTTGGGATCGATGACCACCTTATGTTCCAGGACCTTGAAGGGGATGTGCAGGTCCCGGCGGAAATTCTGGATCCTGTAGCCCAGGAGGGGCCGCATGATACCGGGACGGCCCGAATCCTCCGGCGCGGAGACCACCTTCTCGAAAACGGTGAATTCCTTGCCCACCGAATTCTGCAGCAGGATGGTCAGGTTGAACTGCCCGTCGATCATGGGAAAGGAATCCTCGATGGCGATGCCATTGCCTTGGATGTGACCGAGATCCTCTTCTTTGAAGTAGAGGGGGAACTCTCGTGTATACTGGAAGATAATCCTCTCGTCCTTCTTCAGGTTGACGGTCAGGGAAAAGTTGCAGAAATACTGGCGGTCGGGCTCGTAGTAATCAATGGAGATCTCCTCGGGTACGATAGAAAAGTGCAGGAAATTGATGTCCATGAGCGGGTCCCTGATGAAGGCCAGCTCCGTCGTGCTCTCCACGAAGTTTTCCATGTATTCCGTGCTGACCATGGCCTTGTACTCCAGGAAATTCGTGGCATAGGTGGGGTTGACGTCTTTCTTGACCGAATCGATGATCTCGGCCAGCATGATGTTGTGCAGGGCCGAGGGGATCCAGTTGTAGGGGATGTCGCCCGGGACCATGCTGAGGGAGACCAGCGCCAGGGTCGGGACCCGGGTGAGCAGGTACTGATACATTCCTTCATAGTCACTGGGGTTGAAATGCCGCCCGTACACCATGAGCGCGGTCGGGCCGTCGCTGATGGGATCATACAGCTTGTACTCCCCGGCCCCCCCGCGCTGGAAGAACACCAGCGCGAAATAGGTGGGCTGTCCCCTGGCCACGTCTCCGTGGAAGTACCAGATCTCGATGGGATAGAGGTCGAGCGAGCTGGGGATCCTCTCGTAACTGGTGGGCTCCCCCAGCATGATGTAGAAACGGCCCATGTCCGTCATCCAGCCCGGACGGACTGTCTGGCGCCTGAAGGTCTTGTTGGCATAGTTGAAACGGCGGATGTGCTCTTCCTTGCGCTCGTTCTGGGGTGTGCCGGGTGTGGGGTCGCGCTGCTTCCAGAAGGTGCGTACGAAGGCATCCCGGTCGTGGTCCGTAGTCAGCTGCATGAACACCTCCTTCTCCTGAGGAAGGATGATGTATCGGGTCAGGGTTAGGAACTCCTGGAACCGGGGCGACAGTTCCTCTTCCCTGAGTTTTTCCTGGCCCAGCATCGCGTGTGCGCCCAGACATACCAGCACGAGCCCGAGGCTCAAGAGTCTTTTTTTCATCATGATCGTTCTTTCCTTACCATAGATCTAATGCTGTCGAAAGGGAGGCTAGACTGCGCTTATTCAATAAAACTCAAGGTCCGGCGATTTGGTTTCACTGCCGGATCTTGAATATCTTGCGCGTCTTCCCCACATCGGGTTTGATGTCGACGGTCACATCCACATAATATTTGCCGGGCTGGAGGTCGTATTCCACCGAGAAGCGCAGTTCATCCAGCTCGATGAGCTCCTCCTCCGTGATGCGGAGGCGGCGGCTTTCCTGGAATTCATCGACCTTGCCTCCACTCTGCAGGTAGAGCATGAAGGTGAAGACGAAGTCGGCCTGCAGCTCTCCCTCTTCTTCAAAGAAGGTGAAGCCTGCCACGGGCACGGTCACGAAGAACGTCCTGGCCGCCTTGTCATAAACCAGGCCGAGGTCGATGAACTTGAACTCCTGGAGACGCTCCTTGTTGGCGAAATCCAGCCCCAGCTTGGCGAACTCCAGCGCGTCGAAATAATTTCCCCAGATCTGGTTCAGGGGATTGTCAATCACATAGGTGCCGTCACCCCGGCGGTCGTAGAAATCGACGGCCATGCCGTAGCGGTAATAGGTCCAGCGCAGGATCCCCCGGACGCGCGCCTGGACCGAGACGCCCGCCTCCATTTCTTCCTTTCTCTGCATGGGGAACCATTCCTCGGTCTTGTCCGGGGCACCGAAGTAGATGTACATACGGCCCCGGTCCGTCTTCCAGCCCGGGGGGCCCTGGAGGAAGCGCTGGTTGGCAAAGGCGATGCGGCGGTAGAATTCCTCCTGGAACTCGTTCCCCTCCGTATCGGGATCAGGATCGCGCTTGTCCCAAAAATCCTGAATGAAGCGCTCCCTTTCCTCCCTGTCGGCCAGGTGTTTGAAGATGTCATGCTCGTCATCGGTCATGATCA
>JAUXEH010000394.1 GCA_030620655.1 Candidatus Aminicenantota bacterium
CCCTTGCCAGGTTTTGGACGTGTGTGTGTGTGATTTTCCTGGTTGTGGCCGGGTTCAACCGGTGCGGCCCGGGAGCGGAATCCGGGGAAGGATGGCTCACATTCCGATCCGACAATAAGCGCAGCGGCTATTCCTCGCAGTCCACGGCCCCGCCGCTCAGCCTGCAATGGGCCTATGCCTCCCCTCAGGCGCCCATGCCAGCCTGGCCGGCTCCAGGCGAGGAAATGGCAAGGATGCAGATGGACAACGCCTTCCATGCGGTTTCGGCATTCGGACTGGTTTACTTCGGGTCCTCAGTGGACCACAAGGTCTATGCCCTGGACATAAAGACCGGCAGGGAAAAATGGCATTTCTGGACTGACGGGCCGGTCCGTTATGCACCGACCATCTGGGAAGACCGGCTGTTTGTGGGCTCTGATGACGGCTTCATCTACTGCCTCAAGGCCAAAAGCGGCCGGCTGCTCTGGAAGCATCGACCCGGCCCCAGTGCAGAGAGAGTTTTGGGCAACGGCAGCATGATCTCTCTTTGGCCTTTGAGGACCAGTGTTCTTGTGGACGATGGTATCGTATATTGTTGTGCGGGGGTTTTCCCGTATGAGGGGATCTCGATCTGCGCACTCCATGCCGGTGATGGCACCATAGTCTGGAAAAACGACACGATCGGCGATCACGAACACGAATTGATCTTCGGGGGGATTTCCCCGCAGGGATACCTGGTGGCCTCAGAGAGGATTTTGTATGTCCCCTCCAGCCGGGCTATGCCGGCGGCGTTCGACAAAAAGAGCGGCGACTTCCTTTATTACCTGGAACCGGGGGGAAAGATCGGCGGGACCTGGACCGTGCTCGACCGTGGCCATCTCATCGCGGGCGTGGACCTCTCTGGAACCCCAGCTAAGGCGGCCTATGACGAACTGACCGGTGAACGCCGGGAAGACATGCACGCCTGGTTCCCCGGTATCGACCTGGTGGTGACCGCCGACACGTCCTTTTCCCTGACCCGGGAGGGCATTTATGCCCTGGACCGCCACAAGTATGTGAATCTGCAGCAGAATCAGCTCAGGGATATCCGTGGGAAGCGGGAACAGCTCAGGGCGAAATTGCGGGATATTTCGACACGACTGGCTGCGGCAGCCCCGGGCACGACCGCCCCATTGACCAAGGAGAGGGATGATATCTCCCTCATGCTCACGGACTTGGCGGCGGTCGAAGACCTGCTCAAACCCGGGATGTTTGCCTGGGAATATCCTCATTCTGGACTCAACACCATGATCCTGGCTGGAGGCTGTCTCTTTGCCGGCGGTAAAGACATCCTTTTGGGATGCGATGCCATGACCGGCAATGAACTCTGGAAGACGGAAATCACGGGTAATGTACGGGGATTATCCGCTGTCGAAGGGTATCTTATCGTGAGCACGGAGGAAGGGGGATTATTTTGCTATGCGCAGGCGGAAAAGGATCGCAGCGGGGAGATGCCGCCTGAAACCGCGCCCGCCCCCTGGGACGAGGGAGGGCGCAGGGAAGATTTTCGGGCTGCGGCGGAACAGATCATTGCAGAAACCGGCATTCGTAAAGGATATGCCCTGGTGCTGGGCTGTGAGACGGGCCAACTGGCTTATGAACTAGCCCGGGCCGGCGATCTGAAGGTCATCGGTGTGGCACCCACAGAACGCAAGGCGGCCGCCGCCAGGAAGTGGCTGTCCCAGAGCGGGCATTACGGTCACAAGGTGGTCGTTGCCGACTGGAAGCTGGAAACCCTGCCCGATTATTTTGCCAACCTGATCGTCTCTGAAGGACTGTCGGCCGGAGGAACGGTCTCAGAGCCGGCCGAGGAAGTTTTCCGTGTCCTCAAACCCTATGGCGGCACAGCCATATTTGGGACCCCGGGACAATCGCCACGGGCGGGGGACATCGATCTCGAGGGTATATCCGAGTGGTTCAGTTCGGGGGTAGCCGGAGGCAGTGTGCAAATCAGGAGCACGGAGGCCTGGATCTCTTTTACCCGGGGAGAGCTGGCCGGAGCCGGCAACTGGACCGAAGAATATGGAAATCCCGGCAATACGGCCTGTTCCGGGGATGAATTGGTCAAAGGTCCGCTGGGCATTTTATGGTTCGGCGGGCCCGGTTCGAAGCAAATGGTGGAACGGCACGCCAAGGCCCAGAGCCCGCTTTCCATGGACGGCCGGATGTTTACGCAAGGCGAGGAAGTGATCATGGCCTACGATGCCTATAACGGGACCCTTCTCTGGGAAAGAGAAATCCCCGGGGCGGTGCGGGCGCGGGCGGATGTGGACGGCGGGAATTTCTCTCTGAACCGCAAGGGTCTGTTTGTGGGCGCCTTTGACCGCTGTTTCCGGCTGGATCCGGTAAGCGGTGAGACACTGGCGGAGTTCAAGCTTCCGGATACTCCGGATGACGGGTCCTTTCGCTGGGCCCATGTTTCCGCTGACGGGACCCGGCTTTTCGGCTCCCGGGCCAGGGCGCTGAAGCGAGAATATCTCGCTTTTTATGAAGCCGTGGTGGACAACGGGAAATGGAGACCCCCCCAACAGATCCCTGTCGAGTATCTGGACCAGTATGAGGCCCTGCGGAGCAAATATCCCCAGCCGGATGAAGGGCTTATGGAAGATTTCAAGAGATCGGGAGTCCTGTGGCGGCTCATGACGGATTTCCCCGACTGGGAAAATTATCAGGTCAAGGAAGGCGCACTTACCGACAGATTGATGGTCAGTGATGTGGTCTTCGCCATGGATGCGGAGACCGGGCAGCTGAACTGGAA
>JAUXEH010000337.1 GCA_030620655.1 Candidatus Aminicenantota bacterium
AGTTGGCACACGAATGATTTTCATCCTTTCAGGGCGGGGCGGTTGGACGGCGGTTGATTCGGGCCCGTTCCTATGTTACAAACAGGACGATACGATCATGAAGCGCGCACTCTGTTTTGGACTCGCCCTGCTGGCCGCCGGGGCCGCGGGATGCCGAAGCTACAACGCCTGGCGGAAGACCACCTTCATGTATTTCGACACCGTGTGTGAGGTGCAGCTCTACTGCAGCACCGCGGGCTTTGCAGAGGCCCGTGTCACCATCGACAGGGAGTTCGGCGATGTCGCCCGGCTTTTTTCTCCCGGAAGCCGCGATCATGCCGCCCCCAGGGTGATGGCATTATACGCGCAGGCGCGGGAGGTATTCCTCCGCTCCCGGGGGTGTTTCGATATTTCTGTGGGTTCCCTGTCCCGGCTCTGGGGATTTCCCTCCGGAAAACACCGCTTGCCTGAACCGGAAGAGATCCGGGACGCGCTTCGGTTCGTGGGCCTGGATAAGATTCGAGGCCACCCGGACCACCTGGAGGTCCCCGAAGGCATGGAGCTGGATTGGGGGGCGATCGCCAAGGGCTTCGGCATCGACCTGGCCGCCCAAGCCCTGATCGAGTTGGGGATCGAGCGGGGCTTCATAAACGCGGGAGGCGACATCTTCTGCTGGGGGACCAATCCCCAGGGGCGGCCTTGGCAGGTCGGGATCAAGCACCCACGTGGCGAAGGCTTTCTGGGAGTGCTGTCCCTGACGGGACTGGGAGCTGCTACCACAGGAGACTACCAGAGGTTTTTTTTCCAGGACGGAGTCCGTTACCATCATGTCTTCGATCCCCGGACCGGACGACCGGCACGAGGAAAGCAGAGCGTCACGGTGGTGGGTCCGGAGGCGAGCCTGTGTGACGCCCTGTCGACGGCTCTTTTTGTCTCCGCGTCTCCGGAAGAGATCATGCCGGGCTACCCGGAATACGGCGCGTTCCTGGTGGATTCAGAAGGGCGGCTCACCTCCCTGGGGAAGCCGTATCCGCTCCGACCCGGGCCTCGCGGCGAACCCTGAGCCACTTCCGCAGCTGGCCCAGGGTGATGCACACCTGGCGGACGAAGATGAGGGCCGGGACGGCCGTAGCCAACGAGAAGAGGCCCAGCCCCACCCGGCGCCGGCGGCGCAAAAGCAGGGGATACGGCCGTGAAAAGACATAGAGAATCCCCAAGTATCCCAGCCAACTAAGAACGAGAAGCGCCCCTCCCAGCCGGGGAGAACAAAGCACGATACCCGCCGCGGCCACCAGCCCCAGAACCGGCCAGGCAATGAAACCGGGCTGCAGCAGGATCCGGAGCAGGCCGGGGCGCCGCAGGTTGAACTTGGTGGCCCCGACTCCGATGTTCCACCGCACGTATGGCCGCAGGGACGGCCGGGGCCTATGATACACCGTCAGATCGGGGATGTAATCGAGATAGCAGCCGCGCCGCTTGAGCCTGCGGGAGAGGTCCACATCCTCCCCCCCGTCCTCGAATCCCGGGTCATACCCGCCCACGGCGTCCAGCGCGGATCTCCGGAAGGCGGCGTTGCATCCGGCTATGAATTCGATCCCCTGGGGGCCGCGTGTGACATTGGCATCGAACCCGATGGAGCCTCCGGCGGGATGGCCGATCGCCGCCGCACATTTTTCGAAATAGCCGGATCCGGGCGGAGGATAGGCGTTGCCGCCTATCCCGTCTACGGACGGGTTCGAAAAAGCCCGGGCGATTATCCCCAACCAATCGGGGGGGGCGATGCAGTCTGCATCGGTAAACGCGACCAGTTCCGATCCTGAGGCCAGCAGCCCGGCATTCTTCTGCCGGCTGAAGCCTTTGGTGGAACGGAGGTACCGCACCGAGGGATATCGCTTCACGATCTCCGGTGTCGCATCCAGGGATGCGTCCACCACGAAGATGTCGTACCTCCCGGGGGGATAGTCCTGGCTGAGGAGTGAATCCAGGCAGGCTGCGATGTTTTCCTCCTCGTTCAGGGTGATCACGATGACGGAGATCCGGGCCGCTTCGCTCTCTTCGAGCGGGGGGGGCGGCACATCACGGCTGGGCGGCATCGGTCAGGTATTCCCACTCCAGGATACAGCCGTCGATGAGCTTGTAATCATAAACGCAGTCCCGACAGAATTCGAAGGACGCGCGGTCCCTTTGAAAACGCCTCCGGAACCTCTCTGCCTGAGGGCTGAACCACATCTCATCGAAGTGGCTCTGGTTGATGTTGCCAAAGGGGCATTCATAAGTCAGGTCAAACTCGCAAGAGACCACCGTCCCGTCGGCAAACAGGGTGGGCTTGGTCCAGGGAAACCTGCAGCTGTATCTCCGGGGCCGCCGGTCTGGGGAAAAATCCGGTAGATAGCGGTACCAGCGGTACCTCTCGGTCCGCGGGGCGAAGCGGCGGTCAAAATCCGGATGGGCATATCCCGGCTGCCGGGTCGAGTAGGCCTTTATGCTGACCATATCCACGCCCAGGTCCTTCGCCAGCCGCCAGAATCCCTCCACCTCATCCTCGTTCTCCCGGGACACCACCATGCGCAGGTTGACGATCGGATGCCGGGCCCCGACCCGTTCTTTCTCCTCCATCAGGAGGCGCGTATGGTCGATGACCTTCTGGAAATCGCCCCCCTTGCGCAGGCGCGCATGGGTCTCGGGGGTGCTCCCGTCCAGGGCCACGATCAGGGCGTCCAGCCCAGAGGAGACCAAGGCACGGGCATCCTCCCGGGAGAGCCTGTTCAGGTTGGAGCTGGTCACGGACAGGATGTTCCTCTCCTTGGCATAGGCGATCATTTTGTAAATTTCCGGATTGAGGAGCGGCTCACCCCAGGACCAGAGTATTATATAGAGGAGATAGTCGCCGGTCTCGTCGATGAACTTCTTGAAGGTATCGAAGGGCAGCAGCTGTTTTCCCCGCGTCTCCGGAGCGAAGCTCGGGCACAGGTCACAGCTCAGGTCACACACACCGGAGGGTGAGATGTGAGCCATGTAAGGGTAACCCAGGGTGCGGGAGACCGGGAGGAAGCGGTTCAGGGCGATCCTGCCGAGATTGAGGAGCTTGCGCCCCGAGATGTTGTGGGCCTGCATGGGGATGCGGTCGAACTGGAAGGACAGCCGCCGCCTCAGGAGGAGGCTCAGGCTGTTCCGGGCCAGGAATCCTATACGCAATTATTCAGCCTCCTTCGCCAAGTCCCTCAGCCGCTTCTCCAGGTAGCCGCAGAGGCGGGCGGCGCTGTTGCCGTTGCGCGCCCCCGAAAGATCTGCGATGTGCCGGTGGTAGCCTTGGAAAATTTCCAGGAGCTGCTCGCCGTCGTGGGCCCCCAGGGCCCTTTTCTGCTCCTGCATGATCCGTGCAAAAATGACCTGGTGGTCGTCCACGTGCTCGCCCAGCCGCGCGCTGCGGGGGA
>JAUXEH010000274.1 GCA_030620655.1 Candidatus Aminicenantota bacterium
CAGAGGCCAGTTCAGGACCTGGGAGGATATGTGGTTGTATTTCAGGAAATCCGACGTCCCCCGGGTGGCGTAAAGGTTGAATCCCAGATCCTGCAGGCGCTTGGCGTCCGGCAGGAACTGGGCCTTGCTCTCGAAAGGACCCGTCGACAGCAGCAAGTTTTTCTTCGGGTAACCGAATCCCACGGAGAGGAGCGCTAGCAAAAAGGCCTCCTCGAAGTTGTCGCCGATGCAGGCCACCTCGCCTGTCGACGCCATCTCCACGCTCAACACCGGATCGGCGCCCTTGATGCGCGTGAACGAGAACTGCGGCGCCTTGACCCCCACATAATCCAGTTCGAAGCAGGACTTGTCGATGGGGGGCATGTCGATCCCCATGATGAGCTTAGTGGCTAGATCGATGAAGTTGAGCTTGAAGATCTTGGACACGAAGGGGAACGAGCGGGAGGCGCGCAGGTTGCATTCTATCACCTTGACCTCGTTCCCCTTGGCGATGAACTGGATGTTGAAGGGCCCGTTGATCTCGAGCGCGCGGGCGATCTCGCGCCCGATCTTCTTCATCCGCCGTGTGGTCTCCAGATACGTGCGCTGGGGAGGCAGGACCATGGTGGCATCCCCCGAATGCACGCCCGCGTTCTCCACATGCTCGGTGATGGCATAGACAAAAAGCTCGCCGTTCTTGGCCACGGCATCCAGCTCGATCTCCTTGGCGTTCTCGATGAACTTGCTGATGACCACGGGGTGCTCGGGGCTGACCTTCGAGGCCTTTCCCAGGTAGCTCTTGAGCTCCCCGTCGTTCAGGGCCACGGACATGGCCGCCCCGCTCAGCACGTAGCTCGGCCGGATCAGCACCGGATAGCCGGCGCTGTTGGCGAAGGCCTGGGCCTCATCCAGATCGGTCAGCTCCTTCCATTCGGGCTGGTCCACACCCAGCTCGTCCAGCAGGGCCGAGAACTTGTACCGGTTCTCGGCGTTGTCTATGCTCTCAGGCGAGGTGCCCAGGATATTCAATCCGTACTCCATGCACTTCACGGCCAGGTTGTTGGGGATCTGGCCGCCCATGGAGATGATGAGCCCGCGCGGGTTCTCCTTCTCGTAAATGTCTGCCACGGTCTCGAAGCTCAGCTCGTCGAAGTAGAGCTTGTCGCAGATGTCGTAATCCGTGCTCACGGTCTCGGGATTGTAGTTGATCATGAGCGTCCGGTATCCCAGGTCCCGGAGGGTCAGGACCGCGTTGACGCAGCACCAGTCGAACTCCACCGAGGAGCCGATGCGGTAGGATCCCGAGCCCAGCACGATCACCTTGTTGGAGTCGCTGAAGTCGATGTCGTCCTCTTCGCCGCTGTAGGTCAGGTACAGGTAATTGGTCTGGGCCGGATACTCCGCCCCCAGCGTGTCGATCTGTTTGACGAAGGGCATGAGGCCGGCAGCCTTCCGGAGCTCCCTGACCTCCAGTTCCTCGCACCCCAGGGCAAGGGCGATCTGTTTGTCGGAAAAACCCAGGCGCTTGGCCGACCGGAGGAGGTCTTCGGGAAGATCGCTGCAGGAGTATTCGCGCAGCTCCTTTTCCATGTTCACGATGTTGCGGATCTTGTAGAGGAACCAGCGGTCGATCTGCGTCAGCTCATGGATGCGGTCGATGTCCAGGCTCCGCACGGCCTCGACCACGGCGAAAACCCGCAGATGTGTCGGATTCTTGAGCTCCCTCTCCAGGTCTTGGAACGCGATGTCGTTGCACACCACGCCGTACATCCCCACCTGGAGCATGCGGATGGCCTTCTGGAGCGCTTCCTCGAAGGTCCGGCCGATGGACATGACCTCGCCCACGCTCTTCATCTCGCTCCCGATCTTCTTGGAGGCCCGCTTGAACTTGATTAGGTCCCAGCGTGGGATCTTGACCACCACGTAGTCCAGGGCCGGCTCGAAACAGGCCATGGTCTTCTTGGTGATGGAGTTGGGGAGCTCGGTCAGCGAATACCCCAGGGCCAGCTTGGCCGCGATGTGCGCCAGGGGGTACCCGGTGGCCTTGGAGGCCAGGGCCGAGCTTCGGGACAGCCTCGGGTTGACCTCGATGATACGGTAGTCGTCGCTCTTTTTATCCAGGGCGAATTGGATGTTGCACTCGCCCACGATCCCCAGGTGCCGGATGACCCGGATGGAGATGTCCCGCAGCTTGTGGTACTCGTGGTTGGTGAGGGTCTGCGAGGGGGCCACCACGATGCTCTCACCGGTGTGGATCCCCATGGGATCGAAGTTTTCCATGTTGCAGACAGTCACGCAGTTGTCGTGGCAGTCGCGCACCACCTCGTACTCGATCTCTTTCCAGCCTTCGAGGTATTCCTCCACCAGGATCTGGCTGGTGAAGGCGAAGGCCTTGCGTGCCTGCGCTATGAGCTCTTCGTCCGAGAAAGATAGCCCCGAACCGAGGCCGCCCAGGGCATAGGCCACCCGGGCCATGACTGGGTACCCGATCTTGCGTGCGGCTTCCACCGCTTCCTCGGGCGAGTGGACAGCCACGCTGCGCGGGGTCTTGAGGCCGATCTCGTCCAGGCGGTCTATAAAGCGCTGGCGGTCCTCACAGTCGATGATGGTCTGGACCGAGGTGCCCAGCACCCGGACCCCGTGTTTCTCCAGCACTCCTTGGGCATGCAGCTCCACGCCGCAGTTGAGCGCGGTCTGTCCTCCGAAGCCCAGCATGATGCCGTCGGGTTTCTCCTTGGCGATCACTTTTTCCACGAAGAAGGGTGTGAGCGGCAGGAAATAGATCTTGTCCGCCATCGCGTCCGAGGTCTGGATGGTGGCGATGTTGGGGTTGATGAGGGCGACCCGGATGCCCTCTTCGCGCAGGGCCTTGATGGCCTGGCTCCCCGAGTAGTCGAACTCGCCGGCCTGGCCGATGCGCAGCGCCCCGCTCCCTAATAAGACGACCTTTTCCGGCTTGTTCATTTCTTGATCTTCTCCAGGAAGAGGTCGAACAGGAACGCGGTGTCCATCGGCCCCGGCGTGTGTTCAGGATGGAACTGGACCGACATGAAGGGCTTCTCTACATGCCGGATGCCCTCGTTGGTGTCGTCGTTGACGTTAGTGAACCACGGCTCCCAGCCCTCCGGCAGCGAGGCCGTGTCCACCGCATACCCGTGATTCTGGGAGGTGATGTAGCAGCGCTTAGTGCCTTCCTGGAGGCAGGGCTGGTTCTGGCTGCGGTGCCCGTACTTGAGTTTGTAGGTGTCGGCCCCGGCCGCCAGCGCCAAGATCTGGTTGCCCAGGCAGATCCCGAAGGTGGGGACCTCCTGGTCAAGGCATTTCTTCACCGAGGCCACGGTATCGGGGCACATCTTGGGATCGCCCGGCCCGTTGGAGATCAGAACCCCGTCGAAGTTCAGGTCGGAGAAGTCGAAGTCGCAGGGCACGCGCAGCACCCGGCAGCCCTTCCGGATGAGGGAGCGCATGATGTTGGACTTGGCCCCGCAGTCGATGACCAGGATCCCGGGCCCGCCCTTTTCGTTGTAGACCTTCGGTTCCTTGATCGAGACCCTGGTGATCAGGTTCTCTTGGTTGGGGTCGTAGAACTCGACATCTTCCCGGAACACCACCTTGCCCAGCATGGCGCCCTTTTCCCGCAGCCGCTTGGTGAGCGCCCGGGTGTCGATGCCGGTGAGCGCCGGGATGTTCTCGGATTTGAGCCAGTCGGCCAGGCTCCGCTCGGCGTTCCAGTGGCTGTAATCCCGCGAATAATCGGACACGATGAGGGCGGTGATGTGAATGCGCTCCGACTCGAAGCTGCCGGGCAGGCCGTGCTCGGTTGTCTTGCCCGGTACGCCGTAGTTCCCGATCAGGGGGTAGGTCAGGGTCAGGATCTGCCCGGTGTAGGAGGGGTCGGTGAGCGACTCCACGTAACCTACCATACCGGTGTTGAAAACCACCTCTCCGGCCGCTGAAGATTCGGCGCCGAATGAATATCCCCTGTACTCTGTGCCGTCCTCAAGGACCAGGATGGCTTCTGTCATGTAATCATGTCGCTCAAGTTTTTAAGATTTATAGCACACGACGGCCACAAAGGAAAGGAAAAAGTAAGCATTTCCAAAATCGTGATAAAGAAACAGTCAGGCAAGCTGAAACGTCAGCCCGGTGATTTTCCCCAGCGAGGAAAATCACCTTATTCCTCGGCTCGCTCTCCTCTTCGAGGAACCATGCCCGCTCGCCTCCGGATGGCTTCCTCTCACACAGTGTCCGGAGCCGGGACGCGCGGTGCCTTCTCTGGTTTAGAGTCCGACGACGGGGAAAAGGTTGGAAACATATATATTTCCCCTGGGCACCGGGACTGCATTAGGTAGTTGCAGCTACCGTTCGATGGTGTGTTTTTCAAACCAGGCCCGCAGATAGAGCTGGCGCATCAGCCGGTGGGAAGGTCTCCGGAAGCCGTGGTATTCGTCGGGCATGCGCACCAGCACGGTGTCCACCTTGTTGATCTTCAGGGCGC
>JAUXEH010000300.1 GCA_030620655.1 Candidatus Aminicenantota bacterium
GCGGGCGGCAGCCGTGAAGTCATCGGGGCCCTGGCCCTGGACAGGCGTGGAGATAAGCAGGAAGACCCCGGGTTCGTGGCCTTCAACGCCCGCAACCTGATCCTGGGGACCGGCGGTCCCGCCGGCATGTACGCCACGTCTGTGTATCCGGAGAGCCAGCTCGGGTCCACCGGGATGGCCTTGGCCGCGGGAGCCATGGGGCACAACCTCACGGAATCCCAGTACGGCCTGGCCTCAATCAAGTTCCGCTGGAACCTCTCCGGAAGCTATCAGCAGGTCATCCCCCGCTACGTGTCCACAGACCCGGAGGGCGGGGACGAGCAGGAGTTCCTGAACCATTATTTCCCGGATATGGGGACCCTGGCCACGGCCATCTTCCTCAAGGGCTACCAGTGGCCCTTCGATCCCCGCAAGGTCCAGGACTTCGGCTCTTCTCTGATCGACATCCTGGTCTTCCGGGAGACCGCGAAGGAGGGCCGCAGGGTGTTCCTAGATTTCACCCGGAACCCTTCAGGCGCCGGTGTTCTGGACGATTTCTCCCTGGACAAGCTCGGCCCCGAGGCCCTCGCCTACCTGGAACGATCGGGGGCCCTGTTCGAAACACCCATCGAGCGGCTGCGGAAGATGAACCGACCCGCCATCGACCTCTATCGGGACAACGGGATCGACATCGCTTCCGAGCCCCTGGAGATCGCTGTATGCGCCCAGCACAACAATGGTGGGCTCAAGGGAAATATCTGGTGGGAGTCCAACCTCCGCCATCTCTTCCCGGTGGGGGAGGTCAACGGCACACACGGGATTTACCGGCCCGGGGGATCGGCTCTCAATTCCGGCCAGGTGGGAGGCCTGCGGGCCGCCCTCTTCATCGCCCGCCGCTATGCGGACCCGCCCCCGCAGGACGACACCTTCCTGGCGGCGGCCGGGGACCGGATCGCGGAGACCGTCCATATCGCACAAGGGATGGTCGATCCGGCGCTGGAGAACGACTTCTTACTGGACGAGACCCGGCGGGAGCTCCAGCAGAGGATGACGGCGCACGGAGCCCACATCCGCGATCCCCGGACCATCGGGCAGGCCCGGTCCGATGCCTGGGACCTGTACGAGCGCCTGCGGACAGGGATGAAGATCTCGTCTGCGCGGATGTGGCCGGACGCCTTCAAGAACCTCGACCTGTGCCTAACCCATGTCCTCTATTTGGAGGCCATAGCCGAATACCTGGCCAGGGGAGGGAAGAGCCGGGGCTCTTATCTCGTCATGGATCCTGAGGGCGAGCCGCCCTGCGAGGCCCTGGGCGAGGAGTGGCGCTTCAACCTCACTCCCGAGTCGGCCTGGGTTAACGATCACATCTGCGAGGTGTTCCTGGACGGGTCCGGGAATCCGGTGAAGCGGTGGGTGCCGGTCCGGCCCATCCCGGAGGAGGAGGCCTGGTTCGAGAACGTCTGGAACGCATTTTTGAGGGACGAGGTGATCACGCATGAGACTGAAAAGGGAGTTGATGAGAACACGGACGACAAAGGGGAGGGCTCTTCATGACTGAGAAACGTGTGGCGCTGGTTACCGGTGCGGGGCAGGGGATCGGGCGAGGCATCGCCCTGGCTCTGGCCTCCGAGGGATTCTCCGTGGCGGGTAATGACATACGGTATGACGAAAACGAGGCCCAAAGCGGCCTGTTCGAGGTCAAGGCCAGGATTGAGGAGGGCGGCGGGGAGTTCCTTCCCCTCCCCGGGGATATCTCCGACTTCGCGGACCAGGAGAGGATCGTGGCGTCCGTGCTCGACCGTTTCGGACGGATCGATGTGCTGGTCAACAACGCCGGCGTGGCCCCGGTCGAGAGGCGGGATGTGCTGGAGACCACGGCCGAGAGCTACGACCGTGTGATGTCCATAAACGCCCGGGGGCCCTTTTTCCTGACGCAGAGGGTGGCCCGGCACATGATCGGCCAGGCGCCCCCCTCATCCGGGCCGCCGCCCTGTGTGGTGTTCATCTCGTCCATATCCGCGGAGGTGTCGTCGCCCTCGCGGGCCGAGTACTGCATCTCCAAGGCCGGCGTCAGCCAGATGACGCGGATCTTCGCGCACCGCCTGGCCGACGACGGGATCAATGTCTATGAGATAAGACCGGGGATATTCCGGACCGAGATGACAGCGTCCGTCAGGGAAAAATACGACCGCCTGATCGCCGAGGGCCTGGTTCCGCAGAAACGCTGGGGAGTTCCCGAGGACGTGGGCAAGGCCGCGGCTGCCCTGGCCCGGGGCGATTTCGCCTACGCCACCGGCCTGGTGGTGGAGCTCAGCGGCGGCATGCAGATCCGCAGGCTGTGAATGCCATAGCTATGTTGTACTGCCGGACAGACCAAATGAGGAGATAGGACATGGAGGAATCACACACGCTGTTTGAACGTATGTGCCGCGCGCGGCTGGTTGCGCTCTTGAACCCGAAGTCCGCCGAGGAGTGTGTCTCCGCCTTCGACATCGCAGAGTCCGAGGGGATCGTGCTCGAGATCGTCCTGCGTGCGGAACCAGCCATTCCCGGGATCAGGGCCATCCGATCCAAGCACCCGGATGCCCTGGTTCTGGCCGGGACCGTGATGACCCGGGAGCATGCCCGGCTGGCCGTAGAGGCCGGAGCCGCCGGGGTGGTTTCCGCCGACTACATTCCCGAGGTGGTGGAGGAGTGCGCAAAACACGACGTCATGTGTATCCCGGGAGGGCTGTCGGATGCGGGCAAGCAGTTGGCCCAAAAGGCCGCGCTCTACGGGTGCTCGCTCGAGGAACTAAAGGAGAAACATCCCCACCAGTGGGTGTACAAGCTCTTTCCCGCCTTTTCCGGAGGGAAGTCCCGGATGGACTTGGCTTCGGCCTGGCGGGGGCCGTTCAAGGGCCTCACCGTGGTTTACACGGGAGGCCTCAGCCGGGCAACGCTCGAACAGGCGGCCGCGGCAGACCCCGGCGGTGTGTTCTGTGCTTCGGCCCTGGCCCGGAACCTGCACAACCCGGATCAGATGCGAGAGGACATCCGGGAGTGGCGCAGGGTGCTGGAACCCGGTCCTTCCTCGGACGGGAGCGAGCGGCCGGATGCCGCATCGGATGAGGAGGCGGGTTCCCGGGTCGTGACCTTTGGAGAGCTCATGCTCCGGCTTTCCCCTCCCCAGGGGGAGCGCCTGAGGAATGCCCGCCGGTTCGATGTTCACTTCGGGGGGGCCGAGGCCAATGTAGCCGTGTCCCTGGCAGGTTTCGGCCTTCCGGTGACCTTTGTGACCGCCCTCCCGGACAATGACCTGAGCAGGAACGCCCTGGCCCACCTGCGTTCCCGCGGCGTGGACACTTCGGCCGTCCTCCGGCAGGGCGATCGCCTGGGAGTGTATTTTCTGGAGCACGGCTCCGGGGTTCGACCCTCCCAGGTCGTCTATGACAGGGCCTTTTCTTCGATAGCTCAGGTCTCTCCTTCCGCCTTTGACTGGGACCGGATCCTGGAGGGCGCGGCCTGGTTCCACTGGACCGGCATCACGCCGGCCCTGGGGGAAGGAACGGCCGAGGCGCTGCGGGCCGGGCTGGAGGCCGCCAAGCGGCTGGGGATCACGGTGAGCGTGGACCTGAACTTCCGGAAAAAGCTCTGGAGCGAAGCCCGGGCCCGCGAAGTCATGGATGGGCTCATGCCCTTCGTGGATGTCTGCATCGGGAACGAAGAGGACCCGACCCGGATCTTTGGACTCACCCCGGCCGGGACGGATATCGAGAAGGGAAAGCTGGACAGCGAGGGCTACCAGGTCCTGTGCCGGGAGCTGCGGCAGGCGTTCGGCTTCAAGAAGGTGGCCATCACCCTGCGCGAGAGCCTGTCCGCCTCTGAGAACCGGTGGTCCGCCTGCCTGGACAACGGCAGGGAGTTTCTCCTCGGCCCCAAGTACAGCCTCCCCGTTATCGACCGCGTGGGCAGCGGAGACGCCTTTGCCGCCGGCCTGATATATTCCCTTTTGCGGGAGAAAAGCGACCGCGACGCCCTGGCCTTCGGCGTGGCGGCGGCGGCCTGGAAGCATTCCCTGTGCGGAGACTTCAA
>JAUXEH010000032.1 GCA_030620655.1 Candidatus Aminicenantota bacterium
ACACGGAGAGGGACCTGAACGTTGGTCACCACGACTTCGTGCCGCTCCTGGTGAAACGCCGGATTTGAGGTCAAAAACAAAAAGATGGCGACTAGAATCACAAAAATGAGTGTCTTTTTCACAATATCCCTCCCACGCAAGAAGTGTGCCACTGCAAAGTGAATTTTATTTCCACCGATTGTCCCAGAGGAGTCGACCTCATCATCCGTGTCCTCTTTTTTTTTCAAAGAGAGAATACCTTTTACATCTGTAAACATAGTTTACACAGGTGATCGGCCCCAATCTCTTCTTGCCACCCAGGGGGGTTTTGATGTGTAATACTCTTTTCCCGGCATCGGGGAACCCGGACCTGAAAAGCCGGCCTTCCCGTATAACTCGAGTAAAGGAGAGGTCTTATGTTTCCAGCCCAAACGTACATCCAACGCCGCCGGCGCCTGCGTGATCAGGTCGGTTCCGGTGTCCTTCTCTTCTTGGGCAATGATGAAAGCCCCATGAACTATGCGGACAATCCCTTTCATTTCCGCCAGGACAGCTCTTTCCTGTACTTTTTCGGGCTGAGCACTCCAGGCCTGGCTGCCCTGATCGATGTGGATGAGGGCCGCGAGATCCTGTTCGGCAACGACCTCACGGTGGAGGATATTGTCTGGATGGGAACCCAGCCCACCCTGGCGGACAGGTGTCGGGACAATGGGATCGAAGAGGTCCAACCCCTGGCCGGCCTCAAAGACTACCTGGCTGCCGCACACGGAGAGGACCGGAAGGTCCACATCCTGCCACCCTACCGGGCCGAGCATCGGATTGAGCTCTGGGACCTGCTTGAGATCCCGCTCGGGCAGGCCGAGGAAGCCGCCTCCGTGGAGTTCATCACCGCCGTCGTGGATCAGAGGAACACCAAGACCGCCGAGGAGATCGAGGAACTGGACTGGGCGGCCAGCATCTCGGCGGACATGCACCTGACCGCCATGCGGATGGCGCGGCCGGGCCTGACCGAAGCCGAGATCGCGGCAGCCGTCCACCAGGTCGCGCTGGCGGCGGGAGGGCAACTGGCCTTTCCCATCATCGCCACGGTCCATGGGGAAACCCTGCACAACCACTTTCACGGCAACGTACTCAAGGGCGGAGACATGTTCCTGCTGGATGCGGGGGCCGAGACCGCCATGGGCTACGCAGGCGATCTCTCCAGCACCATGCCGGTCGGCGATCACTTCTCGCCCCGTCAGAAGGAGATCTACCAAGTCGCCCTCGATGCGCACGAGGCCGCGGTGGCGGCACTCAAGCCGGGGACTCTGTTCCGCGATGTCCATCTCCTGGCCTGCCGGACCGTAGCTCAGGGGCTCAAGGAGCTGGGATTCATGCGCGGTGACATAGATGAGGCGGTTGCCGCCGGCGCCCACGCCCTCTTCTTCCCCTGCGGCACCGGGCACATGATGGGCCTGGATGTGCACGACATGGAGAACCTGGGGGAAAAATACGTCGGATACGGCGGGGAGGAGAAAAGCACGCAGTTCGGCCTCAAGTCACTGCGCCTGGCGCGGGAGCTGGAGCCGGGATTCGTGCTGACCGTGGAACCCGGCATCTACTTCATTCCCGAGCTCATCGACCAGTGGAAAGCAGAGAAGCGGTTCGAACTGTTCATCAACTACGATAAGGTGGAATCCTACAAAGACTTTGGCGGCCTGAGGAACGAGGAAGATTTCCTGATCACGGAGACGGGATACCGCCTGCTGGGGAAACCCATCCCCAAGACCATTGAAGATGTCGAAGCTATGAAGTGCTAGGAGCCTCCGCAGAAAACTCGTACACTCCCGACTCTGCTTCGTAGACAGCACATCCAGCGGCCTCCCCCAGGAAACGGAGGCCCGGTGCCGATGACGCGGGGCGGCTTCCCTCCAGGACAGAGGCAGGATCAGAGGTGGGGACATATATCTCGGCCCGCGTATTGGGAGGGATGATGACCTTGAGAAGGAATGTAGCCTTTTTCTTTTCCCAACGCACTGAGATCTCACCGCGTATCGAGGCGTAGCGAGCCTCGGCCCAATTCACTCCCGTCACGGGTTGGGGACGGATGAGGATCCGGTCAAAGCCCACAGCCTCGGGATGGGGCTGGATCCCGGCCAGCCACTTGAAGAACCACTCGCTGATCGACCCGAACATGGGATGGTTGTGGGAAAACGTGTTGTCGCTGAACTCCCAGTGCTCCCACAGGGTCGTGGCTCCTTTTCCCAGCATGAACGCCCAGCCGGGGAAGGTTTTTTGTCTGATGATCTCTGCAGCCGTATCAGCATGCCCGGCCCGGGAGAGCGCGTCCAGCAAGAACCGGGTGCCGAAGATCCCGGTGGTGAGATGCCCTTCGTCCTCCTCTTCGATCTTCTGCAGGAGCACGTCCAGTGCCGCCTCGCGTTCCTCTCGGGGCAAAAGACCGAGGGCCAGGGCAAAGGCCTGGCCGGCCTGGCTCACTGGCTCGATCCGGCCCGTATCCCTGCTCAGAAACCGCTCCAGATAGGCCGCCTGGATGGCCTCCGCCAGGTTTTCATAGCGAGCCCGGTCCTCTGTCTGCCCCAGAAGCCCTGCCAGCCATGCGAGGAGTCTTGCGCTCTCGAAATACAACGGGGTCACCATCTTAGGAGCGGGCGCCGGCTCGAGCCCCTCGTGGTCGCTGAGCCCCTCTGGAATTATATGGTCCGGATTCCGGGCGGCTACAAGGTCCAGCCATCGCCGGGATGTCGGATACTGCTCCTCTATCAACTGGCGTTCCCCGTAGTACCGGAACAGCTGCCTCTGCAGCAGCGGGTGCACCATGGCCCAGGCCACGCCACAGTACTGGATCCCCACGAACGGCGCCGTATCCGTCAGCATCCCGTCCGGAAGGGCCGCATCTTGCCAGTCACGGACCGCCTTAGAATAAAACGCAGCCATATCGAAGTTCAGCATGAAGGCCTCGCCGGTCACGGCCAGGTCCCCACCATACCCGAACCGCTCGCGGTGCGGGCAGTCCGACTGCACACTGATAATGTTGCTGAGGAAGGTCCGCCGTGTCATGTCCTGGATCCGGTTGAACAGGGGATCGGAACACTCAAAGAAGCCGGCCTCTTCGACATCCGAATGAAGGCGGAAACCGATTAGGTCTTCGAGCTCCGGTCGACCGGTATGTCCGGTGACCTCCACATACCGGAAGGCGTGAAACGTGAACCTGGGAGAATAGATCTCCTCACCCAGGCCATTTGCGATGTAGACATCCCGCTGCTCCGCGGTCTCGGGCGAGCCCGGCCCTCCGATGAGCGTGCCATCTCTCCGTTTCCCCTTGATCTGGCCCGCGACACTCGTCATGGGATTCAGGATTCCATCCGTGTAGAGCAGCTCACCGTAGCGAAGGCGGATCTCTGTGCCCGCGGGTGCCTCCACACGCAGGCAGACCCATCCGCTGAAATTCTCCCCCATATCATAGATGGCCGTTCCGGGACGTGTTTCTGTCACGGCGATGGGATGGATTTCCTCAGTAGCCCGTACAGGCGGAAGGGGCTGTGCCTGCAGCCTGCCGCCGGGGGCCGGGGCTTCCTCTGCGTTTTCCCACTGGCCGTCCTCGAAACCGGGCAGGTCCCACCCTGCGACCTCATGCCGGGAATCATAGACCTCACCGAGATAAATGTTGTTCCTCCGGATCGGCCCCTCCCGGAATTTCCAGGTCGTGTCGGAGACCAGGGTCTGCCGCGTTCCATCGGGAAATCCCAGCTCGAGCTGTGCGATCAGGCAGGGCCGCCCCACGGGGAGGTGCTCACGGAGGTTCAGCCTCCCCCACATCCGCAGCGGGAGGGGATTGTACCAGCCGTTTCCCAGCATGACCCCCAGGCAGTTCTCTCCCTTTTGGAGGAGATCCGTCACATCGTAGGTGCTGAAAAAAATGCGGTCCCGGTAATCGGTCCAGCCCGGGTCGAGCACCCGGTCGCCCACCCGCCGGCCGTTGATCCGGGCCTCATAATAGCCCAGTCCGGTTATGTAGAGCCTGGCCCGGGCGATCTTTTTATCAACGGAAAACGCCCTTCGGAACAGCGGAGCCGGATCCTCCCGGTAAAAATCCTCATCCCTAATGGGTACAGGTTTCCCATCGGAGATCCAGGCCCCCTTCCATTCCTCCGGCTCGAGCAGTGCGGATTCCCAGTATGCGGGCCTGCTCCATTTTGAGGGATGCTTGTCCCGGTCCCAGACGCGGACCTTCCAGTGACAGCTCTGTCCGCTTTTCAGGGAGGACCCATCGTACTCGATATGGAGCGTTCCGGAGGACTCCACCCGCCCGCTGTCCCACAGGTTCCCCTCATCCCGAGCCAGCTTTTCCAGGCCGTCCGCTACCAGGATCCTGTAGGCTGTCTGCCGTTGGCTACGCTCCCCGGATACCAGGACCCAGCTCAGCCGGGGCCTGTCCGTATCGATCCCCAGGGGATCAACACGATATTCACAGCGAAGGTTTGTGAGCCGAACCCCCCTGGAGTTTCCGCAGTTTATGAAACCCACACCGGCCACAAACAGTAGAAAGCAGATAAATTTTTGACATGCTGCACGGCCCATCACATTCTCTCCCCGGCCCGACCGGCCTTGTCGGCTCTCTCACGGCACCTCTGCCTGTAATCATTTAAAATTCCGCCCCGGGCCGGATCGCCGGCCAGATTACGGCTCTCATGCGGATCGGATGTCAGTTCATACAGTTCTTCGAATTCCGGATGTTGTGGGTAACGGATGTATTTCCAGCCATCCGCGCGCAAGCATTCTGTCTGTGGGATGTCCGGATGGTCCCAGAGGTGCTCGCAAAAAACCTCGCCTCTTTCGGCCTCACCCTCCCCACGGACCCAGGGCATCAGGCTGCGGCCCTGCATGTGTTCCGGCACAGGTACTCCAGCCAAATCAAGAAGTGTGGGAGTGATATCAAGGTTGAGAACCGGCTCTGACCTGGTCGTCCCCCTCGTCCTGACGGACAACCTGGGATCATGAATAAACAGGGGGATTCGGATCGAGGGCTCGTGCATCAACCACTTTCCGGCGAATCCCCTCTCTCCCAGGAAGTACCCGTTGTCGCTGGTAAAAACGATCACCGTGTCTCTTTCCAGTCTAAGAAGACGCAGCTCTTCCAGAATCCGACCGATAACCCCGTCTACACCGCTGATCATCCGGAAGTAGCCTTTTGTCATGGCCTGGTATTTTTCAGGAGAGTCGAATCGCCAGAACCAGCGGACGCGGTTCAGGGATTTCCGTAAAAAATCAGGCAGAGCGGCATGAAAACTCGGATCGGCCGTGGCCGGGACCGGAACAGAAACCTCGTCATACATCGCATCACAAAATGGAGGCCAGAAGTACTGCTGTTGTGCCCCGTCGTCGGCATGAGGTGCCCAGAAACTTAGAGATAAACAGAACGGTTTGTCCAGGGGTCTCTCCCGCAGGAACTGGGCGGCCATATCTCCATGTATCTCACTGAGGTGGCGGCTTTCCCCCCCGATCTCTTTGAAGTAGGGATAGGACGTCGGTCGAAACCAGTCGAACATGGCATCCTGCTCGCCCTCTTCGATCTGCACTCCGAACTTGCCGATGAACCCGGAATAATACCCGGCCTCGCGCAGCAAAAACGGATAGCTGTGCCTGGTATAGGAACTGGGAATAGGGGGCTTGGTGAAGGTGTATCCATGGGCGCGTTCATAAAGACCGGTAAAAAGAGAGGCTCGGCTGGCCGCACAGATCGGCGTGGTGGCAAAAGCCTGCTCGAATCGTACGCCTCGCTCTGCCAGCCCATCCATGTTTGGCGTATGGATTATGGGGTGTCCCGCACAACCCAAGGTGTCATGCCTCTGGTCATCGGTGACGAGGACAAGCAGGTTGGGTGGGTTGTCCTGGGAAGGGATGGATTTCCGGTGGCATCCAGCTGTGGCAAGGCCGGCTGCGGCCGCTCCCAGGGTTTTTACGAACTCCCGCCTTTTCATAACATCCTCCCAAACATCTTCATAAAAATCGACACTGCTTATTCGTCAAGATCGATGAGCACTTTCTGGCTGCGGTCTCCATATTCCTCGATGTATTTGTAGGCATCGGCATACTCCTGGAAGGGGAAGTGTTTGGTGATCAACGGATCCAACCGGACACTGCCGGACTGGATGAGCTCGATGGCCGTCCGATAATCTTCAGCCTTGTACATCAGGGTCCCGATGAGCCTCAACTCCTTGTCCTGCACGAGCCCCAAGTCTACCATGGGCCTCTCGGCAAAGACCCCTACCACGATGATGTCCGTCCCTTTGCGAGCCAATCCGATGGCCTGCTCGATGGTGTCCTGGACTCCCGCACACTCCAGGATGGCGTCGGCCCTGTCGATGCCGAAAGCCGAATCGATCCTTGACTCCAGCAGTTCAACGGCCACGTTCACAACCTGGTCGATGCCGCAGTCGCGGGCCTTCTCCAGCCGGAAGGCGCTGACATCCGTGATCATCACGGCCGCCGCACCCAGGCCCTTCGCGACCTGGGCCGCCAGGTTCCCGATTGGTCCCGCCCCGAGCACCAGGATTTTCATGCCGGACACATCACCCAAACGCCGGACCGCATGGACACCCACTGCCACCGGCTCGACCATGGCACCGTGATCGAAGCTCATGTCCTGGGGGAGTTTGACCACCAACTCCTGGTCGACCGGGATGAACTCCCGGGCCGCCCCGTCGGCCTGGCAGCCGATCACCTTCAACTCATTGCAGATGTGGTAGCTGCCGTGGGTGCAGGGATGGCATACTCCGCAGACCAACTGGGGTATGACCGTGACCCTGTCGCCGACGGCCAGGGCCTTGACTCTTTCCCCGGTCTCCACGACCTCCCCGGAAAACTCGTGCCCCTGGACGATCGGACAGCTGATGTAGGGATGTTTATCATAATACGCGTGGATGTCCGAGCCGCAGACGCCGATCCTCTTGACGCGGATGAGGACCTGAGTGTCTGCCGGAGCCGGTTTTTCCACCTCCTCCAGGATGACCGTTTGCGGCGCAACCAACCTGACCTGTTTCATTCATACCTCCTTAACAAGCCCAAGCAGTGCTTCACGGGATCAGTCCGTCCCTTGCGACAGGGTGATCCGCACAGGCGTATGGGATTCCCGTGAGAGCCAGAGCAGCAGGTCCGTGCCTTCCAGGGTCCGGATGTGCCCCAGCCTGTAACCCTCCCCCTGTTCGAGAAGCGTCCCATCGATGGCCACCCGGGGCGTGCTCTCTCCCCAGCGCGCGATCTTCAGACAGGCGTTCATCATGGGTGACTCCGGACCGGCCTCCAGGACCAGTTCAGCCGAGGGCCTGCCTGCCTTCTTGCTATTCAGGACATAGGCCCGCTGGGAAAAATCATAGTGAGACGCTTCCAGGTCTCCAGATACCACCCTCAGATCCGGCGCCCGAATCCACGACTTCGCCAGAGGCAGCAGCCGTTCGAACGGCTTGTCGTGCATGCCGTACAGGGAGCTCACCCAGTGCCGGTCTCCGTCCTCATGGATGACCGGATCGGTGATGGGAAATCCCAGGAAGCTGGCCGCCCGATCGGTCGTCCTCTGCGTGCGGCCGTCGCAGCACATCTGCCCGATGGGCCAGTGGCTGCAGGACCCGGGCCGGGACAGGGCCGAGATGTTCATGTCCCGGAGATAGTGCATCTCCCCTCCCGGTTCGAAGATAATGAAGGGCTTGTTGGCCGCCTTCAGGTTGTGCATCTGGATCATGGGATCCTCGGGGATGAGTTTGTCCGTTTTTCGGGGAGGGTTTTCGATGTAATGGAACATCTGTTTCTCCCCCCTGAGGTTGGCGATCGTGACATACTGTCCGTTGACCACATCGCCCTGGACCTGTCCCGGGCCGGTCAGCGGGATGGATTCCTGAAACTGGCGCGGCCGGCCCAGCGAGCCTTTCTCCCAGGTGTACTTGCGGATCCCCGTCTGGTCCGGATAGAAATAGTAGTATTCATCTACCCAGCAGCCCCAGCCGGTGCGGGGGTCAACCCGCCAGTGATTGTCGTAGGCGCTGACCGGGGCGTAGCGCCAGTGCACGACGACCCTCGCCGGGGTATTTTCGACGATGCGCACGTGCGAATAGCGGCAGTGGCGGTCCTGCATGTGCTCGAAACAGCCCTCCTTGTCGTCCCAGGCTTCGACGCTCTGGTCGGCCATCCACAGGTTGTTCTCCGTCACCCAGGCGGGAGAATACCGAGTGCCGCGCCAGAACACAACACGCACCAGGGAGTCTTCAAACTGCACGACCACATCCGGATGGTCGGCGATCCGCCACAGGTCGTCCCACTCCCAGTAGTATTTCAGGTGCGCATAGTAGGCGCCGAAACGGCCGGGGCCCCCAGGCCCTGAGGGGAGCACCCGGGGAGGGATGTCTGGAGGAGCTTCGGGCATAAGGGCCGCATAAGTCTTGCGGAGATCACCCGCCGACAGGGCCCGGCCGTGGAGCGTGACCTCGTCCAGGATGGCGTCCAGGGAGTACCAGCCGGGCAGGGTTCCGTGCTCCCGGTGGATGTAGGCCGGCTCGGCAGGCTGGGGGACCGAGCCGATGACGAGGTCAGCCCTGCGGGCGGGAATCATGCTCCCCTGAAATTCCAGCCGGCCCTGTTCCCGGCCGTCGATGAACACGGCCAAGCCCCTCTCGGAATCGAACACGCCCGCAACGTGGGTCCAGGCCCTGAACGGGATCTTTGTCCGGGATATGCATGTCCTCCAGGCGCTGCCCGAAAAAACTTTGACGGCCAGCTCTCCGTCGGGGCCGATCTCCAGGGCATACCCGGCATTCTCCGCACTCCGGCTCATCACCGGGCACCAGTTCCAGGGATAGGCGGCCAGGGCTACCCAGGCTTGGAGCGTGAAGGAGGTGGACAGTTCCGGAGCCTCGGACGCTTTTCTCGTGACGACGGTGGTGTAGCCGTCGAACTTCAGGGCCTCACCCGACACTCCGGTCACGACCCTGAAATTCCCAGCGATCGAGTCAGCGGCTCCGCTCACCTCATCCTCAACGGTCTCCACGGTTTTCCCATCGAACGTCCACCTGGCGGTAGGTTTGCCCTCTTCACAGATCCCGACCGAAACCGTCAGGCTGATCGAAAGGGCAAGGGCGATCAGTATCGGTATCGTTCGAACGCCACGCTTAAGATCGAATAGTATTGGTATCATTTTCTTACCTTCCCATGACATGAATTCATCCACCTCTTTATCGCTCGACCCGGCTCGAGGGGCCGTTTACTCCTGGGTTCTGCCGGGATGCATGCGGCAGCTCTTCAACAAGAGCGCGTATACCTCTTCCAGGTCGACCACCCGGGGATGGCTCTTGTAGTCCGGGAGCACCAGGGAAGCCTCGGCCAAGGCCCGGAGTTCCTCGCTGGGGACCTTCATGTCCTCGAAACACAGGCTCATGCCGATCTTCTTGATGAAATCCTCGATGACATCGCATGACGCGGCAGCCGCTTCGGCTTCAGAAAGGTCTCCCAGGGAGGGATCGAACACGCGCCCGACCCGGGCAAACCTGTCCGGGACCGCCTGATAGGTGTACTGGAGTATAGCCGGGTAGACCACGGCCAGGGCCTCCCCGTGCATCACGTGGGGATACATCCCGCCGATCGCCATCCCGATGCCGTGCGGGAGAGTCACGCCGGCGTTGGCGATGCTGAGGCCGGCCAGGGTATCGGCCCAGGCCATGTGTGTCCGGGCCTCCAGGTCGGCCCCCTCCTTGACCGCGCGGGGCAGGTGGGCGGCCGCCAACCGGATGGCCTCGAACGAGATCAGGTCCGTGTAGGGCGATCCGCTGGGCGTGATGAAACTCTCGAAGGCATGGGCGAACACGTCGAAGCCGGTGGAGGCGGTGACATGTCCGGGAACCGTGAGCATGAGCTCGGGATCGACGATGCAGGCCTTCGGAAACAGATGCGGGTGGTAGAGCGCGGACTTGACCTTCTCTTCCGGATTCGTGACCACCGCCACCTGGGTCACCTGTGAGCCGGTCCCCGACGTGGTGGAGACGGCTACCACCGGAAGCGTCTTTTCGGTGGGCTGGATATCCCGGAAGAACAGGTAATCCCAACTGGTCCCCGCATGCGTCGCCTCCACGGCGATGGCCTTGGCCGTGTCCATGCTCGACCCGCCCCCCAGGCCGAGGACCACATCGGCCCGGTGATCTTCGGCCATGCGGGCCCCTGCCGTTACCACCTCAGTGGTGGGATTGGGGATCACGCCTTCGTAGTGGGCCACCGTCACTCCGCTGTCCTCTAGGATCTCCTTCACCTCCTGAAAAAGTCCCTCGAAATCCGGGAAGACAGGTACAGTCACCAGGAGGCACCGCCGCCCGAAACGGGAGACGGCCTCCCCGACCTCGCGGATACGGCCCCTCCCAAATCGAATCTTCGTGGGTTGATAGTAGTTGAATTCCTTCATAGCCACCTTCTATTCCTAACCTGAATAATTCATAAAAAATGTCAATATTTCACGTAATACATATAATATCAAGGGTTTACATGAGATTTTTCGGTGAGCACACAAATAACTTTGTTCTCCCATTTTTATATTCTATTATAATCGACATTTTTTCCTCTCCAAGCAAGCCGATTTCACCATATCTGGGGTGTTGCAGCGGGTTCGCGGTGGACGACCACAGCTTCACCCGCCGCGCCTACCATCTATGGCAAACTCGGCTCGTGAATTATCCAGGCTAAGTTTTTCACATGCAGATCTATCGCAATATATAATAAAGGACCACCATTAGCAGCAGCAGCAGGGCCGCGACCGCCCTCGGGTCCATGAGCCCCTTGATCTTCCCCTGGGCGATGACCTGCAGGGGATTTTTCCAGGTCAGGCCCTCGATCTGAGCGGGATCCGGGGGTGGGGTGAGCAGACTTATGGTGAAATACAGGGCGGAGCAGATACAGAACATCCACCAGGCCTGCATCATAAAGGGAATCCCCCAGCCGTCCGTGATGACCTTTTCCTGCCCGATCAGGGGGAAGTCGACGAGGAAGGATACCACACCCAGGGAAAATCCGGCGATCAGGGTCGTGAGCGCCGCCTGTTTGGTGCCCCTGCGCCAGAAGACACCCCAGAGGAAGACCGTGGTGATGGGAGGGGCCAGGTGAGCTGCGACGGCATTGACCGCTTCAAAGATGCTGCCATACTTCCCCCCCTGTGTGGACCAGACCATGGCAAGGAGCATGATCCCCACCGCACTGATCCGGCCGATCTTCACCTGCCCCTCGTCTGACAGCCCAGGCCTGATGCGCTTGACGATGTCGACCGCTACCAGGGTGGCGGAGCTGTTGAGCGCGGCGGCTATGGTGCTCATCAGGGCGGCCAGCAGGCCCGCCGCGATCAGCCCCTTGAGCCCTGTGGGGATAAGCTGGTTTATGAGTACGGGCAGGGCCTGGTTGCTGTCGGCCCCGATCAGGTCCTTGAACAGGACATACGCCAGCACTCCGGGGAAAACCATGAGGAAGACCGGCAGGATCTTCAGGAGGGCGGCGAACAGGGGGCCCAGCTGCGCGTCCCTTAGGCTGCGGGCCCCCAGGACGCGCTGGACGATGGTCTGATCCGAGCACCAGTACCAGATGCCCAGGATCGGATATCCCAACAGCACGGCATACCACGCCAGGCCTGAGGTATTGTCGGTCCGGATCATGCTGAGCTGCTCGGGCTTGACCGCCGCCTTAAGCTCTGCGAGCGATTGGACGCCGCTGTCCGGGAGCGCCAGGATCGCAAAGACCGTGACCGCCAGGGCACCGAATATCAGGATCACGGTCTGGATGGTCTCCGTCACGACCACCGCCTTGAGCCCGCCCAGGACCGTGTAGATGGCGGTGATCACGGATATGATCACGATGGAGGCCACCACGTCGATCCCGAAGAACTGTTTGAAGACCGCGGCCCCGGCGTAGAGGCTCATGCCGATGTGGATGAACAGCGCCCCCATGATCGCCATGAAAGCCAGGAATATGCGAGAAGCCGGGCCGTAGCGCCGCTCCAGGAACTCGGGGAGTGTGGATATACGGCTCTTGAAATAGAACGGCGCGAAGACCAGGCCCAACAGGATCAGGGTGAAGGTGGCCATCCACTCGAAATTCCCCCATACAAGGCCCTCATTATAGCCGGAGGCGGCTAGGCCCACCAGGTGGATGGTAGAGATGTTGGAGGCAAAGAGGGCCGCCCCCACCATCCCCCACTTCAGAGAGCGTCCGGCCAGGAAATATCCCTGGCTGGTGAGTTTCATGCGGCGGACGGAATAGATCCCGACGAACATGATCCCCAGAAGGTAGGTTATGATGACGATGAGATCCAGGGCTGGTATCGCCAGATCAGATCCAAACACCTGAGCCTCCTCTCCAAATGGTACCGTCAGGACTGCAACTATATCACGAAACAAGGGCCGTTTCGAGGTGAAAAAGACTTCGGCGGACGTCGGATCCGGCCCGATTGTTGCGAGAACAGTAAACGGCGAGTGGGAATCCCGGCCTCGTTGTGATATAAACATCTCGATCTTCGGAGGAAGGGCAAAATTTCATTTTTTTGGGGAGGTCAATCATGTCGTTTGCGAATTCCGCAATCAAAGCCGATGATCCAAACGGACAGGCTTCGAAGTGGCTTTTCTGGACCTGTTTCATCGCACTGGTCGCCACCTCGTTTGGTTTCATCATCCGGGCAAACATCATCGGCGACCTAGGTGTCCACTTCAACCTCTCTGAGACACAAAAGGGGGAGATACTGGGGGTCGGCCTCTGGCCCTTTGCCCTCAGCATAATCCTCTTCAGCCTGGTCATCGACAGGATCGGCTACGGGAGAGCCCTGACCTTCGCCTTTGTCTGTCACGTGCTCTCCGCCGTCATCACTATCTTTGCGACCGGCTACCAGATGCTGTACTGGGGCACCTTTCTCCTGGCTCTGGGGAACGGCACGGTGGAGGCGGTGATCAATCCTGTCGTAGCTACCGTGTATTCCAAGGAAAAGACCAAGTGGTTGACCATCCTCCACGCAGGCTGGCCCGGTGGGATGGTCTTGGGCGGACTGCTGATTCTGATCTTGATGCCGGGCCTGGACTGGCGGTGGAAGGTAGGGCTTGTCCTGATTCCGGCGGCGGCCTACGGCCTGATGATGATCCGGGCCAAATTCCCCGTGCATGAGCGGGTAAAGGCCGGCGTGTCCTATAAGGCCATGCTCCAGGAGGCCGGCATCATCGGCGCGGTCATCGTGATCGTGATCATGGTCGGAGAAATCGGCCGTGTCTTTCAGTTTCCCTTGATTGCGACGATCATCGTGTCGGCGGTCTTGATCATCGCCTACAGCCTTTATGTGCGGCGCCTGGGCCACCCCCTGTTTATTCTCCTGCTGCTCATCATGCTCCCCCTGGCGACAACGGAACTGGGCACGGACAGCTGGATCACGGAACTCGTGACGCCCGTGATGCAGGATATGGGGCTGCAGCCCGGCTGGGTCCTGGTCTACACGGCCTTCATCATGATGATGCTCCGTTTCCTGGCCGGGCCGATTGTGCACCGGCTCTCGCCGCTGGGACTGCTGGCCGTGTGCAGCGCCATCGCCATCGTCGGCCTCGTCATGATGTCCAAGGCGGTGGGGATAATGATCTTCATCGCGGCGACCATCTATGCGTTCGGGAAGACGTTCTTCTGGCCGACCATGCTGGGCGTGGCGGCGGAGCGTTTCCCCAAAGGCGGGGCACTCACGCTCAACGCGATCGGCGGGATGGGGATGCTGAGCGTGGGCGTGATCGGGGCCGTCTTCCTCGGCAACATCCAGGACAGACAGATCGACCGGGAGCTTATCGTCCAGAATCCCGCCCTGCATGCCCAAATCGTGGCCGCAGAACAAACCAGTGTTTTCGGTAAATATCAACCCATCGATCAACTGAAGTACGAATCATTGAACGAACAGGACAAGGCCGTCGTGGGTGAGATCACGTCATCCGCCAAACAGAACGCCTTGATGACGGTCGCCATCTTTCCCGCGATCATGTTGGCCTGTTACCTCATCCTGATCTTCTACTTCAAAGCCAAGGGAGGATACAAGCCCGTCGAGCTGGAGGTCCAGAGGGAATGACATACCCTTCCTGCAGGAAGCAGCCAAGGTCTCCTCGCCACGGGATGTGCGATCAAATGTGGATTTAGTAAGGCTGGGATCCTATTTGCCCAGGATCTTGACGCTTATATGGAGAGATTCTAGCGGGAGCGGGTCATCTTCTTTGTTCTCAACTCGCGCCGGAGTTTTTCAGAGGTACTGTTATTGTGCATGAGGGGGAGGATTGTCTAAGGGCGAGATTCATGATAAGTTACAGACCTCATGGACAAGCCACAGAAAATCACGGTTTACGGGGCCCACTGGTGCCCGGACTGCCGGCGCAGCAAGCAATTCCTGGGAGAGGGGGCGGCTGTGGCCTTGATGATCCGGGAATATTCGAAAGCCCATTAGCGAGGTGGGAGCATGAGGAAGATATCCATCTATCTGGGAATGACGGCTCTGATCGTTTTAGGGATCATCCTGATTCAGTGCAGGAAGGCCGAGCCGCCCTTTCAGCCCACCTGGGAGTCGCTGAGGGCACACACGACACCCCAGTGGTTCAAAGAGGCCAAATTCGGCATATACACCCACTGGGGAGTATATGCGGTCCCGGCGTATCGGAACGAGTGGTATCCCCGGA
>JAUXEH010000129.1 GCA_030620655.1 Candidatus Aminicenantota bacterium
GGCGTCCCGTTCCGCGGTTGATGCGGAGTGGATCGACCATCAGCACCAGGTCGGGCAGACCGGGAAGACGGTCTCTCCCAACCTCTATCTGGCGTTCGGACTATCCGGAGCCATCCAGCACATGGCCGGAATGTCCTCCTCGAAAATTATCGTAGCCGTAAACAAGGATCCTGAGGCGCCGATCTTCAAGATCGCGGATTTTGGAGTGGTCGGAGACCTCTTTGAAGTCATCCCCCACTTGAAGGAGGAGCTGAAAAAGGTGCTCTCCGACTGAGATAGCCTCCTCATGAAGACAGACGGAGCAGGATGAGGGAGATGAGGATCATGGCCCGCTCTTTCGGAGTGGGCGCCTGGGCGGCAGGGGCCGCCGGGGTGAGCATGGCGGTCTTGAACATCGCCGCCGAGATGCTGCGGGGCGGCTCTGTGCTGGGCTGGCGGGACCTTCCCCGAACGGCACTCTGGTATACCCTTGTGTGGTCTTTTTTTGCGGCTGCCTGGGGCATTCTGAACGCCCTCAGGACCGCGGTGCGCGTCTCTTCCCCGCACAGGAGTGCCGTCCCGCTGGGATTCCCTCTTTACCTTGCGGCCTGGCTCTTCATCCTGGGCTATATCCACCTGTACTGGCTTCCCGTCCTGTTTTCGACCCAGTCTCTTGCCTGGACGCTGCTTCTGGTTTTATGTGCCGGGGTGGGATATTGGCTGGGGGCCCGAGTGATCCCGGCCCGTCTGACCGAACGCGGGCTGGCCCGTCTCACCGGTGTCCTGGCTCTGGTCCTGCTCGCATCGTTTGCGGGGAACCTTTTCTGGCGGCCGCCCGCACCGCACAAGCGGGAGGGGCTGTCTCCCGGCCCGGTCCGTTCCGGGCCCAATGTCCTGCTGATCACCCTGGATGCGGTGCGCCCCGACCATCTGGGCTGCTACGGATATCCGCGTGCCACCAGCCCCAACCTTGACCGTTTTGCCGCCGGCGCGACGGTGTTCCTGCAGGCTTTCGCGCCCTCTTCCTACACCATGGAATCCGCCCCCTCGCTGTTCACATCCACGTATCCGTCCTGCCATGGCCTGCACAGTTATTCGGATGCCCTTCCCCGGTCGCTCCCCATCCTGCCCGAGACCCTTCAAGGGCTCGGGTACCGCACCGCCGTCTTTTCTACCATCAGGAACG
This sequence comes from Candidatus Aminicenantota bacterium, assembly GCA_030620655.1. Classification (GTDB taxonomy): domain Bacteria; phylum Acidobacteriota; class Aminicenantia; order Aminicenantales; family Aminicenantaceae; genus JAUXEH01. The sequence continues at coordinate 1,166 of JAUXEH010000129.1, forward strand.
TCTCCCCGGTGTATGGATTCGGCCGGGGAGTGGACGATTTTTTCGGGAGGGCCGTCGACCCCATGAGCGGGACCCTGGTCTCGCATTTCCTGGAAAGGCTGGCGACGGCTGAGCTGCCGCTGTTGTCCGGTTTCTGCCGGAGTCTTCTAGGAGTGAGCCAGGCCCTTTTCGCCACCGAAGACCGGATCCGGACGGAAGATCCGCTGGTCATCACGGAAAAAGTGGCCTCCTGGATCCAGGAAACAGGGGACAGTCCCTTTTTTGCCTATATCCACTACCGGGGCGCCCACTGGGACTATACGCCTCCGGCTCCCTATGACCGATTGTTTAGCCCTGCGGTTTCCGATCCCCCCGTGCCATCCTATCCGCGAGGGAAGCCGAGTTTCCCTCCCTTTACCGCCGGCACACCTCTGCCGGATCGGGCCCGGGCCGGTATGATCGCGCAGTATGACGGGGAGATCCGCCAGCACGACGAGGCCCTCGGCCGGCTCCTGGCTTTTCTGGATGACTCCGGCCTGGCGGAGAGCACCATCATTGTGATCACCGCTGTCCACGGGGAGGAGTTCTACGAACACGGGGGCTGGGGACACGGGCAGTCACTGCACGACGAACTCATCCACGTCCCCCTGGTGTGGCGCGTCCCGGGGCTCGAAGCGCGTCCCGGCCGGATCGACCGGCTGGTGAGCCTGATCGATATATTTCCAACCCTCTGTTCCCTGTGCGGGGTCCCCCTCGGCGATGGGCTGCGGCTGTCTCTGGGGGGTCAGGACCTGAGCCCACTCCTAAGCGGCTCGGGGGATTTCGGAGGCCGGGATTACGTGTATGCCGAGCTGCATCAGGGCGGCCACCAGGCTCAGGCCCTGCGGACCGCTTCTTACAAGGCGATCCGGGTCCGGTACGGGCAGCAGATCGCGCGCCTGCTGTATGATCTGAACGAGGACCCCGGCGAGCTCCATCCCGCCCCCGAAGAGGGGCCGGAATCCTGGGCCCGGATTTTGCTCGAGATGGAGGCGATCCGGCATCGGGCCTGTCCCGGGTCCCTAAGACACTAGTTTTCTGAGCTGCCCTCGTAATCTGCCCCCTTTGGTTGTTTCCCTGTGTCCTTCCACCACGCCACAATTATGAGCCTCACGCGCGATGTCCCTTCAGTTAGTGAAGGCCGTAGATAAGGACCGGGATTGCGATTCCGAGCGCGAGGCCGACCAGTACTTCGGCGGGCGTGTGCCCCACGTTTTCCTCGAGGCGCTCCGACATGCCCTTTTCCTCCAGCAGCCGGTTGATGATGCGGGCCTGTCTTTCGATCTCGATCCTGACCTTGAGGGCGTCATACATCACCAGGATCGCCAGGACCAGGCCTGTCACGAAAACCGGAGACAATCCGGTTTCCAGGAACAGGGCCGTGGTCAGGGATACGACCAGAGCTGTGTGGCCGGAAGGCATACCCCCGTTGGTGGCGATGGTTTTGCGGGTGATCTTTTTTTCCCGGATAAGGGTTATGATCGGCTTCATCACGTTGGCCACGGTCCAGGTCACGGCCACGCTCAGCACGAAAAGCGTCATGGCCTCTTCCCGTAGATGTCGTCGTCGCCGGGCTGGATGATGTCCAGCAGGACCTGATTGCGCTCGGATCGGCTTTCACCCACGCTGGTGATGTAGATGGCGGGTAAATCCACCACCGGGCATTTGTTCTCGCAGATGCCGCACCCGGTACAGGTCTCGAGGTCGATGATCGGTGCCAGGGGAGCCTTGACCGTTCCATCCTTGAGCGTGACCTCGATCTTGGTCAGCTGAATGGCCTTGGGCGAGACCGGGCAGTGCTCTTCGCAGACAATGCAGGGATTCCCGAATTTCCAGGGGATGCAGCGGTTGCGGTCAACCCAGGCTGAGCCCATCTTTACCTTGTTCTTGGCTTCGATATCCAGCTCCTGGATGGCGCCTGTGGGGCATACCTGCGTGCACAGGGAGCAGTAGTACTCACAGTAACCGATCTTGGGCACGAGCATGGGGGTCCAGATCCCCTCCGGGCCGGCCTCGGTCAGAGCCGGCTGCAGGGCGTTGGTGGGGCACACCTTCATGCACTCGCCGCATTTCACACATTTTTGCAGGAACTGCTTTTCGGGGAGCGCTCCCGGAGGCCGGATGAGCTTCTCCGAGGCACGCGCCCTGGCGGGAGACAACCGGAAAAAGGGAACCGCCACGATCCCCAGCAGGGATGTGAGGATCAGCTTGCGCCTGTCCAGGTCCACGATCTTCCGGTCCTCAGGCGCGGCCCGGGGGCCGAATCCGATGGCGGCCGTGGGGCACAGCGCTCCGCATGTGAAGCAGTAGTCGCACTCCGATCTTTTCCAGTCCGCGTTGGGCCAGGGATCGGCCTGGGTCTGACACTGGAGCGTGCATAACCCGCATTTGATGCATTTGTCTTCATCGATGCGGAGCTTGAGCAGGTTCCAGCGGGCACAGAGCCCCAGCAAAGCGCCCAGGGGACAGAGGTAGCGGCACCAGAACCGTTCCCGGGTCATGTTGAGCAGGACGAGGCCCAGGAACAGGGCCCCGATGAAGAAGCCCTGCAGAAATACCCCGTTGAGATCCAGCCCCTCAAAGAACTGATAGAGTCCGTCCCCCAGGGAGGAAAGTTCGACACTGTAGAGAAGCCCGATAAAGGCTGAGGTCGTGTGGTCCACGACGGGCATAAGCCCTACGGCAAAGGACCGGTAAAGCAGCGAAAAAGGATCCAGGAATCCCACCAGGTTGAGGGAAAACAGCGTGCCGGCCAGGACGAGGACCAGAAGGTAGTATTTCCAGACGGTGTGCCTGTCCTTGGGGAGCTTGGGCTTCAGCAGCTTGGCTTTCTTGAAAAGCCAGGAGAAGAATTGGTGGAGAGAGCCCAGCGGGCAGAACCAACCGCAGAAGACGCGCCCCAGGAGGAAAGTCAGGACGAGCGTCACCCCCGCCAGGAGAAACGCCCGGAAGAACACGCGCGAGGCGATGAAGGTGGTGAGCGCGAGCAGGGGGTCGAAGTGAAAGAAGATCTCGACACGACCGATGTAATCCCCTTCCGGGAAACGAGTGCCCAACAATAGATAAAAGAAAATCAGGAAAAAGACGGATTGACTGAGGATGCGCAGGTACTGGATGAGGCGGTATTTCCTAGAGCGTTCTTTTCTCAACGTTCAGCTTCTCCAGGTCTGATTCACCCAATCCCCGCTCCCGAGCGATCTTAAGGAAAGGCAGCTCGGCCGGGTCGACGTCCAGGAATGTGGCGCCTACGGCATCGATGGCCACGTAATCCACTCCCGCGACCACGGTCTTGTGCTCCTTGACATCGGACAGGCGCCCTCCCTGGGGCCCGTTCCGGAACAGGACCCGGTAGGCGTCCAGCAGCGTGAGGGTGGGCTTGAAGAACGCAGCCAGGTCGACCATGGCGAAATCCAGGTCCTGGTGCAGCTGGTTGCGGTTCCCGCCGCACGCCCCGAGCCAGTTCTTCATCCCCAGGGTCACGCGGGAGAGGCTGTGGTGCTTGGTGGCGGGGACGTTGATGATCTTGTCGGTCTCGACAAAGTCACTGTAGATCTCCCATTCCTTGAGGTGCTGCCCGTTGAGCGGGATCTTTTTGAGCTTGTGATCGTTGGGGTAAGGCACCTTGGCCCCGGCGTCTTTGGCGGCCTTGGAGATGCCGGAACGGACATAGGTGCGGCGGGCGGGGTTACAGGGATTGTCCATGACCGTGACCTCTTTGGCTCCGGCCTCGAAACACATCTCCACCAGGGCCCTGACCACATCCGGGTTGGTGCAGGCCGCGAGCTGGGGGGTCCGGTCCCAACCGATGTTGGGCTTGACCAGGACCTTGTCGCCCCTGGACACGAAACGGGCCATCCCCCCCAGAATGGCCACGGCCTCCTTGGTGATGAGGGCCGGGTCTTCGCCCGTGACCTGGGCAAGCTTCGGCGCCGCCCCCCCCTGCGCCGTGAGGCCGGGGGGGAGGTTGAGCATCAGCCCGCCCACGGCTATGTCTTTGATGAATGATCGTCTTTTCATTCCAGTCATCCTTTCCCTAACGAATCGATATAATCCATGATCCCCTGATAGATCCCCAGCGCGATGTCCCTGCGGTAACCTGCGGTCCGGAGGCGGCCCTCCTCCTGGCTGTTGCTGAGATGGGAAATCTCGATCAGGACGGAGGGCATGTCCCCACCGATCAGGACCCAGAAGGGGCCGCTCTTGACTCCCAGGTCCTTGACGCCTTGGTATTGCGTGCTCAAGTGCTTTATCAGCTGAGACTGCATGCGCTGGGCCAGCTCCGTGGATTCCTTGATCTTATCCTCCCGGATGATCCGGCCGAGGATCTCACCCATCTGGCTCATGTTCTTGGTCGAGGTCGCATTCTCGCGGGCCACGGTCTCCATGACCGAGGGGTCGCTGGGGAAATTCAGGTAGAAGGTCGTGACCCCCGCATACCCTTTCCTGGGGTTGGCGTTGGCGTGGATAGAGATGAAGATGTCGGCCTGTTTCTGGTTGGCGACGACCGTCCGGGTCTCCAGCGGGATGAAGATGTCGGATTCCCGCGTCAGGATCACCTCCAGGTCGGTCTCCTTCTCCAGAATCTCCTTGAGCTTGAGCGCCACGTCCAGGACCACGCTCTTTTCCTGGGTGCCTTTCCGGCCGATGCAGCCCGGGTCCTTCCCGCCGTGGCCGGGATCTATGACGATGCGCTTGACCCCCAGGCCGAGCTGGCGGGCCAGGCTGTATCCCTTCGCGGTGGGATCGGCGGGCTTGGGAGGCGTCGCGGTCTTGACGCCTTCCACGGCATAATCCGGATGGATGTCGATCACGATGCGGAAGGGATCGAAGAGATGGAAGACGTTGTAGCGTTTGATCTCTTCAAAATTCAGGTCTATGACCACCCGGACGGTCGTGGGATTCTTCTGCCCGATCCGAATCTGGTTCACATACCCGTTTTCCACGGAGATGACCTTGTTGTGCAGGATGGGATTGAGCTTGGCCTGGTAGATGTCTATGAAGATGCGGTCCGGCCCGAACAGTGTGTCGGCGTGGTACTCGCGCAGCTTCCCCACGTCCACGGCGATCCGGGTGAAGGTGGGGTGCGTGTAGGGGCGCAGGTTATAGATTTCGACACGGGGATCGCCCTGGCCGGAGGTAGGGAACAGGGCTGTGCACGCGGCCATGAACAGGATAATAAACGGGATCTTTTTCCGCATCATGCCCCGAATTTTTTTAGCTTACCGCCATGGGCCAGCATCAAAGCCATGGCGTGGAGAGCAGGAAATCGTCCCAGATAACCCTGGCTGCAGGCTTTCTCGGAGAAGGCCGAGACCAGGTCGGGTTGGGCGGTCGCCGCATGGATGAGAAGGGGATTCGGGTGCCAGGAATGGGACTTGAGCCGGCAGGGCGTGGAGTGATCGGATGTGACGGCCAGGACATCGGGACCCAGGTCCGTTATGCGCGGTATAAATGTGTCCGTGCGGGTGATCGCCTCGGTCTTGGCGGCGAAGTCCCCGTCTTCCCCGGCGGAGTCGGTCTTCTTGACATGCACGTAGAAGAAGTCGAAGTCTGTATAGTGCCGCTCCAGGGTTGAGAACAGGTCCGGGATCTCGGGTCCCACCTCGAGGACCTCCATGCCCACCAGTTTGGCCAGCCCCTTGTACATGGGGTAGTTGGCGATGGCCGCGGGCCGGAGTTTGAAGCGGTCCTGCATGGTGGGGATGGAAGGAAAGCGGGCGAATCCACGCAGCAGCACGGTATTGGCCCTTTCCTGATCTTGGAGGATCTCGGTCGCCCTGTCCATGAAGCCATTGACCAAGAGGGCCGTGTCTTCGGCTTCGGGTTCGAGTGCCGTGGTGTAGGACCTGGGTTTTTGCTCCTTCTGAGGGTCGGCGTCGCTCAGGGTGTCACTCAGTCCTTTACGCGTGAATTTCACCACGAAGCGATGCTCTTTTCCGGGATAGACACGGATCCCGGCCCCTTCGATCGGGGAGAGGGATGCGTTCAGGGTGCGGCACAGCTCCTGGTTTTCTTCCGTGGGAATCCGGCCCGCCCGTCGGTCTACGATGAGCCCGCCTTGCAAGGTCGCGAAGTTCCCCCTGGCGACCAGGTCGTCCGGCCCCACATCCACGTCCACTCCCAGTGCTTCCAGGATGCCGCGCCCCAGCTGATAGGAGGTGGGATCATAACCGAAGAGAGCCAAATGGGCGGGGCCGCTCCCCGGCGTGATTCCCATGGAGACCGGGTCGGTCAGGCCGCAGGCCCCGCCCGCGGCCAGGCGGTCGAGATGGGGAGTGGCGGCCGCCTCCAGGGGCGTCCGCCCGTCCTGGGGCAGGTCCCCTAGCCCGTCCATGACCAGCAGTACGATTCGAGAGTCTGTCTGCGTGCAAAGATCGGAGATGATCCTGTCGATTCCGTTCATATCATGTCCACTATAAGGAATTCCCCGAGAACAGTCAACCGCCGCCGTCCCGTCCAACCTCCCCCACCCGGCCCCCCCTGTAAGGATTGAACATCTTTTTCGTCCGACCTCCCCGAAGTCGGAGGCCAAGCGGTCTTAGGAAGAC